>CAYGXT010000067.1:0-10759 GCA_964353695.1 uncultured Myxococcaceae bacterium | reverse complement strand
GGAACCGTGCCCTCGGGCGGCGTAAACCCCTGCGGGTGGCCGGCCACGCCGGTATTCTCGAAGGCCTGCCCGGCGGGCTGCCGCTTCATCTGCGGAAACCAGGTCGACGACCACTGCTCCCAGCAGCCCATGTTGCCGATCATCAGCAGCGTGAGGCCCATTGCGGCCAGCGCCCGCGTCCTACGCTTCGACAAGGCTGACCTCCCTCGCCTTCGCGGAGCGGAGCAGCGCGTCGATCTCGGCGACGTCGCGCTCCTTGCAGCGCACCACGAGCCCGAACTCCTCGGCCGAGAAACGCGGGTCGTATCCGACGTCGGTCTTCCCGAATTTCCCGTGCGGCAGCCCGCCCACGAGGAAGGTGCCGAGCACGGTCATCAACACGCCGAAGAGGATCGTGAGCTCGAAGGCGATGATCGTATACGGCGCCCACGAGGCGGCCGGCTTGCCGCCGACGATCAGCGGCCAGTCCTGGGACATCAGGATGCTCATGGCGTAGCCCGTGAAGGCTCCCGTCAGGCCGCCAATCAGCGTGTAGTAACGCACCTTGCTCGGGCCGGGAACGAGCGCCCGGTCGAGCTCGTCCGAGGGCACGGGCGAGAAGATCTCGAGGTCCGAAAAGCCGCGGCCGCGCAGCTTCTCGGCGAGCTGCCCGACGTCCTTGGGCCGCGAGAAGACTCCCACCAGCGTCGGCATCAGCGCGTCTCCCCATAGCCGTGGGCGTGCTCCCAGAACTCCCCCTGATGCTCCTTCTCGTGGATCACGAGCTCCTTCATCTCGGCGATGGCCACGACCGGGAAGAGCTTGATGAAGATCAGGAAGAACATCCCGAAGAAGGCGAAGCTGCCCGCCAGAATCGCGAGCTCCGGCGCGGACGGCGTGTACGTGTTCCACGCCGCCGGGTTGTACTCGCGTGACAGGCCAGTGATGATGATCACGTAGCGCTCGAACCACATGCCCACGTTCACCAGCACCGACACCGTGAAGAGTGTCGGCAGGTGCAGGCGGGCCTTCTTGAACCAGAGGATCTGCGGCACGAAGGCATTGCAGATGATCATCACCCAGGCCGAGATCCAGTAGGGGCCGAAAGCACGGTACCAGAAGGAGGTCTGCTCGGGCTCGGAGCCGCTGTACCAGGCGATGAAGTACTCGGTCATGTAGGAGTAGCCGACGATCAGCGAGGTCAGCAGAATGAACTTGCCCATGTTGTCGAAGTGGTAGTCCGTGATGTAGCGCTCGAGACCGAAGATCCGGCGCGTCGGAATCATCACCGTGAGCACCATGGCGAAGCCCGAAAAGATCGCGCCCGCCACGAAGTAGGGGGCGAAGATCGTGGCGTGCCAGCCGGGAACGATCGACATTGCGAAGTCCCAGGACACGACGCTGTGCACCGAGAGCACGAGCGGCGTAGCGAGGCCCGAGAGATGAAGCACGGTGCGGTTGTGCGCCTTCCACTGCCGGGAGGTCCCCTGCCAGCCGAGGGCGAGCGCGGTGTACAGGAGTTTGCGCCAGCCCTTCGCGCGATCGCGCGCGATGGCGAGGTCCGGAACCATGCCGATGTACAGGAAGAGGATGGACGTCGTCGCGTAGGTCGAGATCGCGAACGTATCCCACACCAGCGGGCTCTTGAAGTTCACCCACAGGCCGCGCTGATTCGGATAGGGAAGGATGAAGTAGGACTTCCAGATGCGTCCCACGTGGATGCCGAGGAACTGTGCCGCCGTGAGCACCGCGAAGACGGTCATGGCCTCCGCGCTGCGGTTGATCGCATTGCGCCACTTCGAGCGGAACAGGTAGAGGATGGCCGAGATCAGCGTTCCGGCGTGGGCGATGCCCACCCAGAACACGAAGGTGACGATGTAGACGCCCCAGAAGATCGGATGCGCGTAGCCCGCGATCCCGAGGCCCTCGTACACCTGGTAGACCCAGACGGCGCCGGCCACGTGAACCAGCAGCACGCAGAAGCCGAGCAGCCCCCAGTACGCGAAGCCCGGGGCGTCCATCACGGCCAGCAGGTCGCGATTGGTCTCCGAATCCGCGCCCGAGCGCGCGGGGCGCATCAACTCGGCGACGGATACGGCGGGCGGCGGCGTCATGGTCTAAGCCTCGACCGGTCCGCGCGTCACCTTTGCCAGGTAGGTGACCGAGGGCCGGGTGTTGAGCATATGCAGCGCGTGATAGCCGCGGACGGGATCCTCGCCGAGCGTCACGGCACGGCTCGTCTTGTCCCGGAGGTTTCCGAACACGATGGCATCGGTCGGGCACGACTGGGCGCAGGCCGTCGTCACCTCGCCGTCCGCGATGGCGCGGCCGAGGTCCTTCGCCTTCTGCCGTCCGAACGCGATGCGCTGGACGCAGAACGAGCACTTCTCCATCACGCCCTGACCGCGGACCGTCACGTCGGGGTTGAGGCCGAGGTCCATCGGATACGGGAACCTGGAGTTCTCATTGGAGTAGTCGTAGAAGTTGTAGCGCCGGACTTTGTAGGGGCAGTTGTTCGCGCAGTACCGCGTGCCGATGCAGCGGTTGTAGATCATGCCGTTGAGGCCTTCGTCGCTATGCGATGTGGCGAACACGGGACAGACCGGCTCACAGGGCGCGGCACCGCATTGCTGGCACATCAGCGGTAGGTGACGCACGTCCACGTCGCCGAGCTTGCTGCGGTCGTTGACCGGCGGGCGGCCCGTGACGAAGTCGACCTCGCCTGGCCCAATGAAGCGCTCGATGCGGATCCACGACATCACCCGTCCGCGGATCACCTGATCCTCTCCCACGACCGGGATGTTGTTCTCGATGTAGCAGGCCACCACGCATGCGCTGCAGCCGGTGCAGCGGTCGAGGTCCACGGTCATACCCCAGCGGTAGGGAAGGTCAGCCCTCGCATCGAGCGCCGCATCGAAGGGAACCAGCATCTCGTGCCGTCCACCGCCCCCGCCGTGCGTCCCGGGCTCGCCGCCGGCCGCTGCCGCAGGCGCTTCACCTGCTGTGGGCGCCGCGCCTGCCGCAGGCGCTTCGCCAGCGGGCACCTCGTTCGTAGGCGGAGGAGCCGCGGCCGCCGCAAGGGCTGACAGGGGCACGGTCTCGCCGAGTTGTCGCTCGCGCTGGTTGTCGAACTTCTGCAGGAACGCGATGCGCTCGGAGCGGCCCGTGCGCGAAAGCTTCGCCTTCGTGGAGAGCCAGGCGCGACCGCCGGCCTCGTCGGTTGCCGCCGGAAGCGCGGCGATCACGCTCACGCCGCGCGCCTCGCCCGGCGTCGTCTTGCCGCCCTTCGAGGCGTAGCTGCCCACCGTATGACCCTGGCCGATGGCCACCGCCACGACGTCATCGCGCAGCGCTCCGCGCGGGAGAATCGGCGCTTCGAAGCGGCCGAAGGGCGTCTCGAGCGCCACCACATCACCGACTTCGGCACCGAGCTTCGCAGCCGTCGCCTGGCTGACCTCCACCCAGGACTGCCAGGCGATCTTCGTGACCGGATCCGGAACTTCCTGCAGCCACGGCAGATTCGCGCCGCGGCCGTCGTAGAGTAGCGGCGAGGGATACGCGACGAGCGCCCACTCTCCGTCTCCCTCCAGCAACGGCTCGGCGACCTCGAGCTTCGCGACGCCGGGGGCCAGTGCGAGGTTGGATGCGAGCGGCATCGGCTCGAAGACTCCACCCGTCGCGAGCACCTTGCGCCAGTCGCTGCCGGCATACGCCTGCTGGACGATCTGCCGGAAGCTTCCCACGGGCAGCTTCGCTACAACGGCCTCCCCCATCGCGCGACCGACGTCGAGCAGCGTATCCACCAGCGCACGCGTGTCGTGGAGCGGCCGGAAGGTCGGCTGCACGATTCCGCGAATGCCCGGCTGCGGCGAGGTGTCGCCCCAGCTCTCGGCCGGTGAATGATCGGGAAGGATGAGCTGCGCCCGCGTCGCGGTCTCGTCGGGCATCGAGGCAAAGGAGACCACGAAGGGCACCTTCGCCAGCGCCTCCGCAAAGCCCGTCGCCGGCGAGAGCGAGTAAAGCGGGTCAGCGTCGTGGATGAGCAACACCTGCACCTTGCCGCTCTTCATGGCATCGATCAGCGCCAGCACTTCTCGGTAGCTCGCACGAGGCGCCGTCCCCAAGCTGACCGACGGAATCTTCACCGTGCTGCCGATGGCGCCCGTCACCTGGTTCAGGATCAGGATCGCCGACGCGGTCGCCGCCGCGCGGCGGCTCGTGAAAGCGACGCCCGGCGGCAGCGCCACCGGGGCCTTCGCGGCCGCCAACGCCTTGCCGATGCGCTCGATCGCCTTCGCGTCGACCCCGGTGCGCGTGGCCGCGCTCTGGAGGTCGAAGGCCTCGAGCAGCGAGCCGAGCGCCGCTCGGTCGGAGGCTGTTCCCTTCCCATTCGCCATCGCGACCCGCGCGAGCGCGAGCGCGAGGATACCCTCCGTGCCGGGCTTCGCAGGGAGCCACTCGTCGGCGCTCGCGGTCGTCAGCGAGAGGCGCGGCCCTACGTAGACGAAGCGCGCACCACCGTCCTTTCGGGTCCGGGCGTCGCGAGCCGTAGCGAGCTGGCGGGCGTGCTCGACCGGCGAGCCACCCGTCTCGATCAGGTCGTCGCCGAAGGAGATCACCAGGTCGGCGCCCGAAAGATCGAAGACCGGCTGGCTGTCGATGCCGAATACGGCCTGGCTCGCCTCGCGCAGCGCCTCCGGCGCGAACGGGTCGTACACGACGCGGCCGCCGGCGCCGACGGCAGCGACCCAGCGGTCGAGCTGCGCCGCGGCCGTGGGGCCGGGGTCTCCGCCGAGGAGAAAGGTCCCAGCACCTGCTGCCTTGATCTTCGCCGCGAGGTCCGAAACCGCTGCGCTCCACTCGACGGGGACCAGCTCTCCCTGTGCGTTGCGCGCACGCGGGCCAGGAAAACGGTCGGGGTGATACGTCCGCCCCAGCCCGGCCTGGCCGCGCCCGCAGAGCGCACCCTTGTTCACGGGATGGTCGGGATTGCCCTCGAGCTTGAGCGGACGGCCCTCGCGTGTCGTGACGTGGATTCCGCAGCCGGCCGGGCACTCGCGACAGGTCGACGCCCAGTAGTTCGGGATCCCGGGCGTGATCACCTCGGGCTGGATCACGTAGGGGATCAGATACTCGACGGGGTCGGAGCAAGCGCTCGCCACGCTGGCGCCGGCGCCAACACCAACGAGCTTCAGGAAGTCACGACGATCGAACTCGGGCATCCAGTATTCGTCCTGGCCTTATGCGGCCTAGTAATGGCACGTGAGGCAGTCGATCGAGGCCTTCTTTGCTTCGTGGCAGTAGATACACCAGCCCATCTCGAGCTTCTGGGCGGGCATCCAGTTCACCCACACGCGATCGGGCACGAGATACACCTTGTGCATCTCCTGCACGAGGCCGTGACAGGTCTGACAATCGAGCCCCACCGCAACGTGGCGGTTGTGCCGAAACTTCACGTGCTCGGGCACGCGGTGGATCTGGATCCACTCGATCGGCTTCTTCTCGTCCCAGAACTTCTTGAGGGTCTGCACCCCCTGCAGGTCGCCGCCGAACTGCGCGTGGCAGCCCATGCAGTTCGCGACCGAGGGCATGCCGGCCATGCGGGAGCGGTCGCTCCCCGTGTGGCAGTAGAGACATTGGATCTTGTAGGTGCCGGCATGAATGGCGTGACTGAAGGGGATCGGCTGGATCGGGCCCGGCAGCGCCGGATCCGAAGCGAGCTTCTCCGCCAGGAACGCGGCCTCGGTCGACTTGATCTGGGCGGCCGCTTCGCGCGCAAACCCCAGCGCGATCGTCGCGACGCAGACCAGGCTCGCGAGCACGATGGGCACAGCAGTGGGACGAGATGGACGGAGCGATCGCCAGCTCATGCGGAGCGTGGGCCCCCTCTGGTGCCGGTCATCGCTGGCGAGCGCGAGCCGGCCAGCTTTCGACGGTTTCTTTGGACACGCTTCGCCGAGGTCGGACAGCCGGAGCCTATCGACGACGCGCGGTAGGTAGTACTTCGCGGGGATCGCGTCAAGGCGACGGGGCATCGAAAACACAAGGAAGCACGCTCGAATCAGAACCGGAACGGGACGGAACCGGAGCAGGGCGAGACCGGGGATCCGAAATGCGGACTCGAAGTCACGCCTCCGACGTGCCCTCGCGCCCGAAGTCGTCGCTGATCCGCACTACGTCGTCGAGCTCCGGCGTCGAGACCTCGACGAGCTCCACGTGCTCGATGCCCGAGAAGCGGTGCTTGCGCCCTGTATGGATGCGCCGATGTTCTCCGGGCCCGAGCTCGTGGGTCACGAGCACGCCGTCGGCGTCCTCGAGCTCCAGGCGCAGCCGGCCGCGGATCACGAGGATCGACTCGTCCTTGCGCTCGTGATATTGGAGCGAGAGTCGCTTTCCGGCCTCGATCACCAGGACCTTGCCGACATAGCGGTCCGTATGAGCCCAGATCAGCTCGTGCCCCCAGGGCTTCTCCACCCGCTGCGCTCCCTGCTGCTCCATGCTCCTGCCTCCTTCGGCCCGCGTAAGATGTTCGTGCAGCGCGGCTTCGACGCGCTCGCCGGCTTCAAGGGTGATGGCGTGCCCGCTGCCCGCGATCCGGAGGTGCCGGGCTCCCGCGATCGCGCTCGCGAGGTCGCCTGCGCCGGGCGTCAGCAGATCCTGCTCCGCCTCCACGACCAGCACCGGCACGCGAATGCGCGCGAGCTCCAGCTTTGAAAAGCCCTCGTGCGCGCGCATTCCTTCGGCTATACGCCGAACGGTGTCGGCTGGAACCCGGGCCGCAGCCTGTGCGAAGCCCTGCACGGCGCGATCCCGTCGCGCCTCATCCTCGAGAAAGTGGGAAGAGAAGAGCCACGGCAAGAGGGCGTGGCCGAGATCCTCGGGCTCGAGGCGGGTGGCGAGCCGCGCCCAGCCTTCTGTGACCGCGCGCAGCCGGCCGGACGGCGCCGAAACAGGCGTGATCAGCACGAGCGAGCGTACACACTCCGGATGCGCCAGCGAGAGGGCCAGCGCGACGGCCGCCCCCAGGCTCGTGCCGACGACGTGGGCTCCGCCCTCCGCCAACACCGCCGCGTCTTCCGCCAGCGTCGCGACGTCGATCGGGCCGTCGCCGGGCGCGTCGGAGAGGCCGACACCGCGCAGGTTCATGGCCCGCACGTGATGCTCGCGAGCGAGGCCGGGCAGGAGTCGGGCGAACGTGGACAGATCGGTGCCGAAGCCCGGGATCAAGAGCACGAGCGGCCCCGCGCCGCTCTCGCGCACCTCGAGAAAGACCCCGGGCGCAACCTCCCGGCGCTCCGCGAGCGCGACCGCGAAGGCCTCGACGTCCTCCCGCGTGACGCGGCCACCGGGTCCCGTTCCCCGCAAGCGCCGGGGGTCCACACCCAGCTCGAGTGCTCGACGGCGCGCGGCTGGCGTGGTCGGCGCCGCCTCCCGCGTCCGCTCCGGCCCCGCTTGCGGGCTCGGAGCCGGCCGCGACGCCACGCCTCCCGCAGGGGAGGTGTCGGGAGAGCGTCCGAGGCCGGAGAGGAAGGCCGCCGGGTCGAAGGGCTCGTCCGAGCTCGCCGTCAGCGCCGCCAGGGGCTCGCCGCAGGGCACCGTCGTCCCGGGCACGACGAAGACGTGCCGCAGCCAGCCGGAGGCCGGCGCCTCGATCTCGATCTCTGCCTTGTCGGACTCGATCACGAACAGCGGCCGGCCGCGCTCGACGGCGCTGCCGGCCGCTACGAGCCACTGGACCAGCCGCCCCTCCCGCATCGTCATTCCGAGGCGCGGCATGGCGATCAAGGTCGGCGGCGACGGCATACAATGGACACTCTATCTCTACTGCCGGGGAGAACCATGCAGCTCACACGCGAGCACCTGCTGGATGCCTATCGCCGCATGCGCCGCATCCGCGCCTTCGAAGAGAAGCTCGCCGATCTCGTGACGGCCGGAAGGCTCGCCGGCTTTCTGCACCTGTACGCCGGGGAAGAGGCCGTCGCCGTGGGCGTAGCGGCCCATCTCGGGGATGGGGATTACTTCGCGTCGACGCATCGCGGCCACGGCCACTGCATCGCCAAGGGCGTCGACGTGCGCGGCATGATGGCCGAGCTCTTCGGACGCGCGACGGGCACGTGCAAGGGCAAGGGCGGGTCCATGCACATCGCGGATCTCTCGAAGGGCATGCTCGGCGCGAACGGCATCGTCGGGTCCGGCATCCCGCTCGCGGTGGGCGCGGCGCTCAGCGCGAAGATCAAGCGCACGGGCGGCATCTCGGTCGCATTCTTCGGCGACGGCGCATCGAACCAGGGGCAGTTCCACGAGGGGCTCAACCTGGCAGCCGTCTGGAGCCTCCCGGCGCTCTTCGTGGTCGAGAACAACGGCTACGGCGAGGCCACGCCGACCGAGTTCGTGACCCCCGTTCGCGACATCGCGGTACGCGCGGCGAGCTACGGCATGCCGGGCGTGATCGCCGACGGGATGGACTTCTTCGACGTCTTCGAGAAGGCGGGGCAGGCCATTGCGCGGGCCCGCGCCGGAGACGGCCCGACACTGCTCGAGTGCAAGACCTACCGCTACTTCGGCCACTACGTGGGCGACAACCTCAAGTACCGCAGCAAGGAGGAAGCGGAGCAGTGGCGCCAGCAGCGCGATCCGCTCGAAGCTTTCGAGCGGCGCACCGCGGACGAGGGCTGGCTGGCGACTGGAGATCTCCGCAGCATCGACGGCGAGATCGCGGCCGAGATCGAGGAGGCCGTGCGCTTCGCGGAGTCGAGCCCCTTCCCCGATCCGCACGAGCTACACACAGACGTGTATGTAAACTACGAGGGAGCGTGAGCATGGCGCGGGAGCTTCTCTTCGTTCAGGCGATCAACGAGGCGCTGCACCTCGCCATGGCATCCGATCCCGACGTGATCCTGCTGGGCGAGGATGTGGCGGGCGGCGGCGGGCGCGCCGACCAGGGCATCGAGGAGGCCTGGGGCGGCATCATGGGCGCGACCAAGGGCCTGTACACGGCCTTCGGTGCCGAGCGCGTGCGCGACACGCCCATCAGCGAGATGGGCTTCCTCGGCGCGGCCGTGGGCGCTGCGCTCACGGGGCTGCGCCCGGTCGTGGAGCTGATGTTCATCGATTTCCTGGGCGTGGCCTTCGATCCGCTGCTCAACCAGGCGGCAAAGCTCCGCTACATGTTCGGCGGCCGCGCGCGGGTGCCCCTCACGGTACGCACCGTCACGGGCGCGGGCCTGCGTGCCGCCGCGCAGCACTCGCAATCGCTCTACGGCATGACGACCGCGATCCCGGGGCTCAAGACCGTCTGCCCCTCGAACCCGGCCGACGCCAAGGGCCTGCTCCTCGCCGCGATCCGCGACGACGACCCCGTGATCTTCTGCGAGCCCAAGTCGATCCTGTTCACGAAGGGCGAAGTGCCGGAGGGGGATTATATCGTGCCCCTGGGACGGGCCGCGGTGGCGCGCGCGGGCAGCGACATCACGCTGGTGGGCATCGGCAGGACGGTGCTCGTCGCGCTGGAGGCGGCGGCGGCGCTCGAGGCCGAGGGCACCTCGGCGGAGGTGATCGACCTGCGCTCGCTGTCGCCGCTCGACGACGAGGCAATCCTTGCTTCGCTCGCGCGGACCGGGCGGTTGGTGGTGATCGACGAGGCTCCACCGCGCTGCGGCATCGCGGCCGACGTGGCCGCGCTCTGCGCGGACCGCGGCTTCGACCTGCTCGACGCACCGGTCAAGCGCGTCACCGCACCGCATGCGCCCGTCCCCTTCAGCCCCTTCCTCGAGGACCTCTACCTGCCGACGGCGGCACGCGTACTGGCCGCTGTGCGCGAGATGGGCTGAAGCGTTAGCCTCCCGGCATTGACTTGCGAGTCAACTCCCGACCGCCGAGACCGAGAAAGGAACGAACGTCATGGGCGAGGCCTGGATCATCGACGCCGTACGAACCCCGCGTGGAAAGGGCAAGAAGGAGACGGGAGCCCTCTCCGGCATCCACCCGCAGGAACTGCTGGCGCTCTGCCTGGGCGCCCTGCAGAGCCGCAACGGCATCGACGTGCGTGACGTCGAGGACGTCGTGGCGGGCTGCGTGACGGCCGCCGGCGAGCAGGGCGCCTGCATCGCGCGCATGGCCGTGCTGGCGGCAGGCTGGTCGCACGAGGCCACCGGCGTGACGCTGAACCGCTTCTGCGGCTCGGGGCAGCAGGCCGTGAACTTCGCGGCCATGGGCGTGATGTCCGGCCAGCAGGATCTCGTGATCGGCGGCGGCGTCGAGTCGATGTCGCGCTGCCCGATGGGCGCCGACGGCTCGGGCCTCGACGGCCACAACCCGCATCTGCTCGAGCTGCATCCGCTCGTGCCGCAGGGAATCTCGGCGGACCTGATCGCTACCCTCGAGGGCTTCCGTCGCGAGGACTGCGACCGCTTTGCCGCCAGCAGCCAGGAGCGCGCCGCACTCGCACAGAAGGCAGGCCTTTTCGACAAGAGCCTCGTCGCCGTACGAGACCGGGACGGCAAGATCGTTCTCGACCGCGACGAGTTCCCGCGTCCGGGAACGACGGCCGAGAGCCTCGCGAAGCTTCCGCTCTCCTTCGAGGGCCTGGGTGCCTACGTGCCGAAGGGAGACACTCGCTCCTTCGATGCGCGCGCGAAGGAGCGCTATCCGCAGATCGCGGGCGTCTCCCATGTACACCACGCGGGGAACTCCTCGGGCATCGTCGACGGCGCCTCCGCCGTGCTGCTGGCCTCGCCTGCGTACGCGAAGGCCCACGGCCTGCGGCCCCGGGCCCGGCTCG
>CAYGXT010000066.1:0-10861 GCA_964353695.1 uncultured Myxococcaceae bacterium | reverse complement strand
CCTCGGCGGCGTGCACGAGCATGCCGGCCTCCGCGTCCGGCCTCACCAACACCGAAGTGGTGTGAACCGTCTGGCCACCGCTGCGCACGAGGAGCTGCTCCGGCACCACGAAGCGGGCCGGAGGGAAAGCCTGCCAGGTGGGACCTGCGGCATCGGGAGAGAAGGCGAAGCCACCGACGAGGAGAGGCCCGGCGAGGCGCGAGTCCGTGGGCAGCGCTGCGTCCCCGAACAGGGTTGCCGCCTGCTCGGCCACTTCGCGGAGCCGGCCCCGACCGACACCTTCTAGTGTCATCGCGACTCCCGCGGCTACGAGCCGGGCGCCGGCGCCCGGCTCTTCCCAGAAGAACCGCTCGCCGCCAGCGGCAGCCGCGAAGAGCGCCAGGGGATCGAGATCCTCCGCCGGACGCGAGATCCATGCGAGGATCGGCCGCTCGATCCGGGCGCTCGAACGCTGGGCCGCGCGGACGCGCGCGAGAAGCTCCTGGCGATCGCCCGGCGTGAAACCGCTCATGCACTGCTCCGTCGTGCGGTCACGAGCTGCGCGGTGCCCAGCAGCAGAGACCGGTGCTCGACGGCCTCGAATCCGGCGTCGCGCACGAGCTGCAGCAGCGCATCGCGCGGCGGGAGATACGAGACCGAGCGCGGGAGGTAGGCGTAGGCTGCGCGATCCGAGAGCAGCGCCCCGATGCGCGGGACGATGCGCGTGAAGTAGAACCCGTGCACGGCTCGGACGAACCGACTCCGCGGCACGTCCACCTCGAGCAGCGCGAGGCGGCCGCCGGGGGCGAGAAGACGCGCCATCTCTTGCAGCACAGCGGGAAGCGACACGAAATTACGTAAAGAAAACCCGCAGGTGATGACACTGGCGACGCCGCCCCGTAGCGGGACCATCTCGGCGTCGGCTTGCAGGAACGAGCCGTCGATGCTGCGCCGCGCGGCGCCCCGCAGCATGCCGCGCGTGTAGTCGACGCCAATCACCCGCGCACCACGGGCGGCCGCAAGCTCGGCGAGATCGCCCGTGCCGGTCGCGACATCCACCACGACGTCGCCCGCTCCGACGCCCACGGCGTCGAGCGCGCGGCGGCGCCAGCGCTGGTCGAGGCCTAGCGTCAGCAGCCGGTTGAGCGCGTCGTAGCGCGGGGCGATGCGCTCGAACATGAGCCGCACGGCCGCACGCTTCTCGCCGTCCACGGGCAGCGCTGCTAGCGCCACGCGACCTCCAGCCGCGCCGACTCGACGGCAGCGAGCGCGGCGCCGAGGGCCTCGCTGTCGCCGCGTCCCTCGAGGCGCGCCAGCGCGCGGCTGACCAGCGTGCGCTGAAAGTGCAGCGCCACGAGCCGCGTGACCGTGGGAAGCAGCGCCTGGAAGGCAGCCGTGATGGCGTCGCTCTGACCTGCGGCCTCGCCGCCGCGCCGCACGAAGCGGTCGAAGAGATCGATGGCGCGCTCGGCCACGGCCTGCACACCGCGGGCGTGATCGACTGCGATCGAGAGCAGCTCGTCGAGGGGCAAGCCTGCCTGCAGGATCGAGAACGCGGCTCGCGCCATCCCCAGGTCGGCGTCGCTGTAGCGCTCCTCGCCGCCGACCCGCATCGGAGCCACCAGGCCGGCCGACTGCGCGGCCTGCACCAAGGGCTCCGGGATGCCCGCCTCGCGGGCCAGCTCGGCCCGCGTGTAGGTCCGCTCCCCGAGCTGAGACTGGACCAGGGCAGCCACGAGCGGGTCAGGGCCAGCGCCGGGCCCCTGATCGAGGAGGCGCTTGATCAGGGCGAGGGGGACGCCATCGGCAAGAAGGGAACGAACCCTGCGAAGGCGCTCGAGATGAGCCTCGTCGTAGATCGCCGTACGCCCGACCCGCTGCGGCGAGGGCAGGAGCCCACGAGCCTGGTAGAAGCGGATCGTATCCACGGGAAGCCCGGCAGCCGCGGCGAGCTCTTCGACCCGATACTCCATGTGAAGACTCTAGGAGTATTTACTCTCAATGTCGAGGGAGGTGGCGCTGAAGCGAGGGGCTCTCAGCTTGCGCCCCCCGGCCCGTACTCCACCAGAACGGGCGGCGTGAGCGTCGGATCTTCGAGCAGCTGCAGGGCCGCCTCGATTACCGCGCGCTGGCCTGCCGCGTCGTTGGGTACGCCCAGCGGGTAGCCGTGACGGAACGGCACCAGGAGAGTCCGCGGCGGGCGCACTCTCTCGGCGGCCACGCGCAGGAGCTGGATGCACACCGTCGAGATGCCCTGTCGCTCCAGCTCCGCTCCGACCAGACTCACGGTCTGGTTGCAGATGGGTCAGACGGGGACGAGGAGCGCGACGTCGACGCCATCGTGGGCGAGCAGGCGTGCCGCCCGAGGCGCATGCTCCTGCACCAGGCGTCCGGGCGCCGTGATGGATCCCATGAACGAAAGATGTCGCGGCGCCACCGAGCCGATCCGTCCCTGCTCCACCAGCTCCCGCAAACGATCCACGGGGAAAACGAGGTTGGGATCCTGGTGCATCGCCTCGTGATCGAAGAGCTCGCTGGGATGGTTCTCGACGAGCGTCGAGACGTCGACGTCCGCAGGGATTTCTCGGAAGCTCGAATCACCGCCCTTCATGGTCTCGTCGAAGCGCGGCTGCCCGGGGAGGGAGAAGGCCGCGCTCGTCACGAGAGCCACCCGACATTGGGAGAGAGGCTTGCATAGCGGCGTCCAGGGCAAAGGATCGATCCGGCGCCAGCGGTAAGTCTTCAGGAACACGCGCCAGCGCAGAGAGAACTCGCTCAGGTCACCCAAGGGATGAAGTCCTCCTCCTGGCTCTACGTCGGCTGGCAGAGCGTAGTTACAGCGTCTGCGGTCTCTTGGCCCCTGAGCGGGATGGCGCAACTCCTGCCCTGGCATGCTCCTGATACCCTACCCCGTAACCTGCAGCGAGGGGAGCACGTATTACGTCTGGGAAGCTCGGAGATCCGGATCGGGGGCAACGCCGGGCGGCGTGGATGGCGGCAGCCCAGCAGGGCGATTCGCAGGCGTACGAGCGTCTGCTCCGCGACATCCTCCCGGCGCTGCGGGGCTACGCGAAGCGGTGACGGATGTGCACCGGGCGCGAGCGCGCCGTGCCACTGGCCGGCCTCCGGACGCCCCCTTCCTCGGTGTTGGGGTCGGCCTGCGACCGCAGCACTACAACGTCGTCCTCGAGCGCGGCGCTGCGCGTGCTCTCGAGGTGGACTGGTTCGAGGCCATCTCCGAGAACTACATGGTGGGCGGCGGACGCCCGCTGCGCATCCTCGAGCAGGTGCGCGGCTTCTCGCCACTCGTGCTCCACGGCGTTTCGCTCAACATCGGCTCGGCCGATCCGCTCGACGCCGGCTACCTCGATTCCCTCGCAGCGCTCTGTACGCGATTCGAGCCTGCCTGGGTTTCCGACCATCTCTGCTGGACGGGACAGGGCGGCCGCAACCTTCACGATCTGCTCCCGCTTCCCTACGCCGAAGAGGTTCAGCGCTACGTGGCCGAACGCGTGCGCCGGGTGCAGGATCGCCTGGGACGGCGGATCGCCCTTGAGAACGTCTCGTCCTACGCCGCCTTCACGGCAGATGCGATGCCGGAATGGGAGTTCCTCGCGGGCATCGTGGAGCAGGCAGATTGCGGAATACTCCTGGACGTGAACAACGTCTTCGTGTCCGCCCACAATCACGGCTTCGACGCCGACGCGTATCTCGCAGCCATGCCGCCGCAGCGCGTGTTCCAGATCCATCTGGCAGGTCATGCGACGGAAGGTCCCCTCCTGATCGACACCCACGATCATCCCGTATGTGACGAGGTCTGGGCTCTCTACGAACGGGCGCTCCGACACCTGGGTCCGGTCTCGACGCTGATCGAATGGGACGACCACATTCCGGATTGGGACGAGCTGGTCGCGGAGGCCGCGAAGGCGAGGACGATCCTCGAGCGCGTCACCACGGCTGAGGACGCCCCGAAGGCACCCCCCCCATGAACGCGCCGTCCTGGCTGGCTGACGCCCAGGCGCGGATCCGCGCCCTCGTGACGGCGCCGGAGGGCGTGGCCGCGGCGCTTCGGGAGTCGGGGGACGCCGACGGGCGCGTGCTGGCCCAGCTCGTGCGCGGAGATCGCGAGCTTCCCGCCGTGGAGCGTCTGGGCGTCTACGCCAACGCCTTCTTCGAGCGCCTGCGCGGCGCCCTCGCCAAGGACTTCCCGGACCTGGCGCGCGCACTCGGAGACGATGCATTCCACGATCTCGTACGCGTCTATCTGATGCTTCATCCGCCGCATCGGCCTTCGATCCGCGATGCCGGCGCCTCGCTTGCAGCGTTCCTCCGCGAGGACGAGGTGGCCGCACCGTTTCGCCGACACCTTCCCTGCGCCGGCGAGCTTGCAGCCTTCGAGTGGGCACAGACGGAGGTCTTCGATGCTCCGGACGCCGCGATCCTCGCCCGGGAAGAGCTGGTGAGGATCCCGCCGGAGGAGTGGCCGCAGCTCCGGCTCGAGACGATCCCCGCGCTGCGCTCGTTACAGCTCACGTGGCCCGTGCAGGAGCTCACGGGCGACGCCGGCCCGGCGGAGGCGGCTGCCCTCACGCCGCGGACTGTGCTCCTGCGCGTATGGCGCCACGAGGAGCGCGTGCGTTGCTACGAGACATCCGAGCGCGAGCACGCGTGTCTCGCGCTCGTCTCGGGCGGAACCCGCTTTGGCGAGGTCTGCGAAGAGTTGGCGCGACACGTCGGAGACGAAGCCGCAGCCTCAGAGGCCGCTGGCCTTCTGGCGCGTTGGATCGCCGACGGCTGCTTGAAGACTCTCTCGCCGGCGTAGCCCTGGCTCCGAACCGCGCGCTGAGCCGCTAACGGCCCAGCGTGATGGCGACTGCCGGCCGCGACAAGGCGGAGTAACTCGCGGACGCCTTGCATCGTATCCCGAGTGTGTGAATCAATTGGGTCGGCCGCTTTGGCCGCTCATCCACTGAAGGAGTAAGAAGTGAAGTACAAGAGTGCCCTGGCCGCGTCGGCCGCAGCTGCGCTGTTCATCGTGGGCATCGCGGGCGCTGCCCACGCACAGAACGCCGGCTCCGACGCCAAGATCAAGTGTGAAGGCGTGAACTCGTGCAAGGGCCACAGCGAGTGCAAGTCTGCCACGAACGCCTGCAAGGGCCAGAACAGCTGCAGCGGCAAGGGCTTCGTGATGCTGACTCCGGCCGAGTGCGACGCCGCGAAGGCGAAGGCGGCGGAAAAGCAGTCGTGAGTCCGCGGGAGAGGCGGGCGGCCGCCTCTCCCACTCTCTTCTTTTCTCGTGCGCCTATGGCGCGACGACCTTCACGTCGATCTCGACGCGGAATGTCACTTCGGCTTCCAACGCCTCGCCCGGCTCGAGCACGACGACGCCCGTATCGGCCTGGCCTGCAGCCAGCAGGTTGAAGCCGTCGTTGGCGTTCGTGACGGGCTCGAGAGCGAAGAAGGGCTCTCCCGGCGGCGAGTAGAGGATCACGTGAGAGAAGCGCGGCGTGGCCTCGATGCGAAGCGTCACGCCCGTCTGCGGCCAATGGATCGCTGCGCGCCCATCCCAGCCGGCAAAGCAGTGGTCGAGGGCGATCGTGAGCGGGCGCAGCCGCTTGAAATCCTGCGCGGGCGGCACAGCTACCGGCAGCCCTGTCGGCAGCGGCGTATCGCCCGGATAGACGCCGCGCGCATGCAGCTCGAGCTCGACGTTCTCACCGGGGGACAGGGCTCGGCGAAAATATGGATGGAAGCCACAGCCCGCGGGCATGCGCTCGCTTCCAGCGTTGGCGAGGCGAAGCGCCATCGTGAGCGCCGATCCGCTCAGCCTGAAACGCGAAGCGCAGACCACGGGAAACGGGAAGTTGAAATCAGGGAAGTCGGAGGAGCGGATCTCGAGCGCGACGTCCTCGCGCGATCGGCTCACGACGCGCCAGGGACGATTGCGTACGTCGCCGTGGATCGCGTGCTTCTCCGGATGGCGGAGCGGATAGGTCCTGCCTTCGAAGCGGAAGACCCCGTCCCGCACGCGGTTCGAATACGGCGCCAACGTGAAGCTCGACGCATTCGACGAGCGCGCGAGCGGTCGCTGCGCCGGCCGCAGGATCGGCAGCCACACGCCACCCAAGAGCGCCTCGAAACTGAGTACGCTTCCTCCAACGGCCGGATCGATCTCGAGCCGCAGTCGATCGCTCTCGAGGACGAGGCCCACGTGCTTTCTCCCTGCGCCAACGTAGCCTGCTCCTGCCGGATGCCTGCACGCGGGCTGCGCGTTAACGCACCGACCTCAAGCAGTCGAGCCGGAACGCCGATTCTAAAATGGGGGCTAGGCACCACATGGCCGACACAAGCGTCCTACTGCTCGAAAGCACACCCGAGCGCGCCGCTGCGCTGGCATGGCGCGTGAGGAGCCTCGGCGGCTACCGCCCGGTAGCGGCCAAGAGCCCCGAGCAGGCGCTTTGCATGCTCGAAGATCTGCGGCTCGGAATTCGCTCTGTGCTGCTGGCGCCAGACTTTCCTTTCACGGATCTCGTGCCCGCGATGGCTGCCCTGCGGACCATCTCGAGCGCGAGGCAATTGCGGTTCATTGCCGTCGGGCCGCAGCCAGTCGCCGACATTCTCGTTCAGCTGAGAGCGGCCGGCACGGAGCTTGCGCTCTGGGAGCCGTACGACGACGGACGCCTGCGCTTCCAGATCAATCGCTCGCTGGCATCACCCGAGCAGGAGTCGGCGCGGCGGGATCAGCGCGCGCCAACCGACTGGCGGGCGCGGGTCATGGGCGGTGGAAGGGAGAAGGCGGCCCTCGTCTACAGTGTGTCGCCGGGGGGAGCGTTCCTCGCAACTCCGCGCCCCTCCATGCGCGGCGCAACCATCTCCGTCGAGCTGCCGCTGCCGGCGGGCAACGTGAGCCTCAATGGCCGCGTCGTCTACACCAATGTTCCGGGAAATCTTCAGCACGACGTTCTTCCGCTGGGCATGGGCGTCGTCTTCGACTCGCCCCCGGCCGAGGCCGAGCGCGAGCTCCGCTTCATCGTTGCGCAGACGCTGCTCTCCCTCGTCGTCTGACGCGCACCGCCCGAATCGACGAGGCTTCGCTCGGCTCTCGCCGAGACGCGCCCCTGCTTCCTCGACGCGGGCCTTCGTTCAGTCGCGGCGGCGCAGCCGCCGCATGGCTCGCAGGACCGCCAGCATGGCGAAAGGCTCGATGCCGAGAAGGCCGCACGTGGGAGCCGTCACGTTGAAGGTCCGCGTCTGCTGCGACTGGCAGCCCTCAGGATTCACGATCGTCACGCTGTGAACTCCATTCGCAAGCCCGGCCGGCACTGTCGCAAGCGTGCGCCCGACGCTGAAGCTAACGGCCGCCGGGATGCCGTCGAAGACGGCCTGAGCGCTCGGGCCTACGCCCGTGCCCGTGAGCTCGATGATCTGACCCACTGGACCGGCGGTCGGGTACACCGTCGCAAGCGTCGTCACTCCGCCGCTGATGCACTGGTTGTCGCAGACGTTGCCGACGCCATCGGTGTCGGTGTCAGCCTGGTTGCCGTTGGCCTTCGCTGCGCAGTTGTCGCAGGCGTCCCCCACGAGGTCGCCATCGAAGTCGACCTGGCTGTCGTTGGCGAGGTCTGGGCAGTTGTCCTGGCCATCGAGCCTCGCGTCGCGATCGCGGTTGATGCCGACGCGAGTTCCCGAGCCCGGTGTGGCGCAGGTGAAGGTCAGCTCCTGACCGGGCGTGGCGGCCAGCGCCTTGAGCGTTGCCAGCGAGATCGCGACACTGCCATTGTCCGGCGTGAAACTCGGACTCGCAGCGCCGTTGCCGACCCAGCCCCTGGGGACGCCGCCCAGCGTGCCCTTCACCACCAGATCGCATTCCCTCTGGCCTGCGCCGAGGATCTTTGAGGTGAAGGCCACCCCAGCGCGCGCCACCAGCAGGTCGATGCGCGGCGTCGCCACGACCGAGTTGACACTCGTGAGCGTCACCTGCTGGCCCACGATCGGCGCAAGGTCGGAGTCGAAGGCAAGGACGAACTGCTCTACGTCGCGCCGTACGCCGTTGCCGTTCGTGCCCGTCGTGAACCCCGTCGTGCCGAAGCCGCCGAGGTTGGCCTGGTTGAAGACCGTAGCCTGGAGGAAGCGGAAGACGGTATCGGTGCTGCCATCGTGCAGGAAGCCGAAGCCGCGGACCTGATCACCCTGATGCGGCGTATTGAGCACGTTGTCGAAGCTCACGTCCGGCATCCCGAACATGCCCAGCTTCTGGTAGGCGTTGCGCAGGTGGGCGATCTTGAAGATCTGGGTCTCGTTCTCGAAGCTCGCCTGCCCGTCGGCGCCGAAGAAGCCCTGCGAGGCGTCCAGCACGTGGCAGCCGTTGCAGGTGAAGCCGAAGTTGGGGAGGTTCACGCCATCGGAGCGGCGGCCCGCCACGCTGGCGCCTCCAACGCCGGTGTTGCCCGGGCTCGGGCCGCCCGACGTGAAGCTGTTGCCGAGGTAGAAGTTCCGGCCATTCGCCTGGGCCGGAGTGAGGGAAGTGTCGAGTGCGCGCACCGGGTTCGGGGGCAGCTGCACCTGGAGCTGAAAGCTCGAGAACTTCACCATGTTGGCGGCGAGGGTCGGATCCGGGCTCGCGCAGCTGAGGTTGAGATTCATCCCGACCAGGCCCGGGAACGCCACGATGAAGTTCCGGAACGAGAGGTCCGCGTCGGTCGGGCTCTGACCGAGGCATCCATTCGAACGGTCGCCACGCCAATGCATCGGCCCGCTGTTCACCATGCCACGCAGGGTCTGCGTGGTCATCGGGCCCTTCAAGGCGCTGAACTCGGCGACGTTGCCCGTGCCGTTGATGGGCGGACTGAAACCGCCAGCACCAAACGAGAGCCGAATGGGCATCGGGTTGCTCGCCTGGCTGTCGTCGGGGTTGCCGAGATCCCAGGCGAGGTCATCCATGTCGCCGAAGATGTGACAGCTCGAGCACGAGGCCTCGCCGTTGCTCGACGTGGCGACCGCGTCATAGAGCATGAACCGGCCCTGCGTCACGCTGGTCGGCTCGGGATTGAAGAGCGCCACGTGCGCCGTCTCGATCTTCGTCGCGAGGTCGATCACCGAGACCGAGTTATCGAAGCGGGTGAACACGTAAAGGCGGTTGCGGGCGGTGTCGAGGGCGAGGCCGGCCGGGCCGCCGCCGCTGACCGTCACGTACTGCGCGCTCTGGAGCGTGGGATCGAAGCTGTCGTTCTCGAGCGTCGCGGTATCGAAGACGCCCACCTTGCTCGAGCCGAAGGCCGCCACGTAGAGCTTCGTTCCGTCCGGCGACACGACCATATCGAGCGGCGTAGCGAGACTGTGCGCCGCCGTGCCCGCGGGCGCGGGCCGGATCGCGTAGTTGATGTGCTTGTTGAGATGGCGCGGCTTCACGGTTGCGCCGTCGAGCACGGTGATGCGGTACTCCGCGAGGTGGCCCTGCACCGTGGCGGGCTCGCCGGGCGTCTTGAAGGCCGCCGCAAAGCCGCCCGGGCCCTCGAAGCGCACCTCGTTCTTCGACTCGGCGTTCGAGACGTAGATCTTCCCGCTGCGGTTCACGGCCATGTTGAATAGGATCGTGCCCACGCTCGACCACTGGCTGGTCTGGTTCAGCGTCGTCGCGTTGATGGCGAAGACGTCGCTGTCGGGCAGGTTGAAGCGGACGGTCTGGCTCCAATCGCGAGCGAGCTCGTCCTCCCACTTCCCGCTTCCCGGGTTGTACTTCACGATCAGCCCGACCTCGGGCGCCGTGGCGGTGCTGTCGTTCGCATCGCGGTCCGGCCCCGGGTTGCCGCCCGGCGCGAGCAGGCCCTGCGTGTTGCTACAGCTGCCGGCGCTCTGAAAGCCGTTGCAGACCATGCCCTCGGACACGGTCGTCGTCTGGTTGCCCGAGTGGAAGACGGCCGCGTAGACGGTGTTGCCATCGGGGCTCACGGCCAACGCGCGCGGGGTATCGCCGAAGAGTGTCACGATCCGCAGCGGCGTGCCGCCGAGGGTCGCTCCCAGGTTCGCCGCATCGAAGACCCAGATGTCGGCGCGGCCCACGCCTGCCGTCGTAAGCTGGGGATCGCCGGCTCCCGGCACCCCCGAGATCGAGGCATCAGTCCGCTGCTGGCCGCGATGCGCCGTCGTGATGAAGGCGCGGCCGTTGGCCGAAAAGACGATGTCGCGCGGCTCGTCGCCCACCAGGAGTGTACGCACCACACGCGGCGGGCTCACGGCGACGTTCACGACGCTCACGCTGTCCGAGAGGTGGTTCACCACCCAGACCTCGCTCGCATTGCGGATGGCGACGGAAACCGGCTCGAGACCGACCTGCACCGAGCCCGACTTCGCGATACCGGCGGCGCCGACCGTGAAGATCTCGAGGCGACCATCGGGCGTGTTGACGGCGTAGAGCCTCGATCGGTCGGCCGAGAGAGCGAGCGGGCGCACGGGGCCGGACTCGAACTCGATGAAATCGACGGCCCGGGCCGGCGCCGCAAGCGAGAACAGCACGGCACAGAGAAGCAACAGGCGACGGCATTCCCGCATGAGCATTTCCCTTCAGCATTCTGGAGCGAGTAGCCCGCGCAAAGCTGCGCTCAGGCCGGCCGCTCCGATGTGGGCAGTCTTCGGCAGTGCTCCCACCCGACTGACACGACGGTAAGTAGAATGCCAGCCCCTCACCGTTCAGGCAAGAAAGACCAGCCATTTAGCGAGTCTTTTGACCCTCACTTTTTCAATATAATCTTCTAACCCCTGATAAACAGCTTTCGTGTCTTTATAATGGTAAGTACCAGTATTGCGAGTCCTGATTAGAGTTTTATAGAAGTCATCTCCAAAATCTTCACCGTTGTATCGTCGTTATGGACGACTTCGCCGTCGG
>CAYGXT010000065.1:0-10968 GCA_964353695.1 uncultured Myxococcaceae bacterium | reverse complement strand
GCGCGAGCGCATTCGCCACCGCAACCTCCAGCGGCTTCCAGCTCGATCGGGTGCGGGCGACGAGCTGATCGAGGGTCTCGCCGGCCCTCGCAGCCACGATGCGCAGCCGCTGCTCCTGGATGCCGCGCAGGTCCTGGGAGCTGAGGCTGCGCAGGCTCCGCGCCACCAACGCGAAGGCTCCTTGGTAGGGCCGGTAGCTGCTGCCGCTGGCAAGGCCAGTGAGGCGATAGATGCGGCCGTCGTAGGGGATCCACGTGAGGTCCACGGCCATCGGGCCGCGCCGCGACGGGACTGCAACCAGCGCGCGGAAGCCGTCGCCGACGGCGAGTTGTACGGCGCCGGCCTCCACCACCTGCAGGCCGTTGCGCTGCACGAAGATCCCGGCCGCCTCGCGCGCGCTACGGGCCGGCATCTCGAGCTCGAGCACGACGGCGGCCTCGCCGTTCGGCGCCACGGCCATCACGGCGCTGCGACCGTTGCGGATCTTCCATCCTTCCGGGAAGCGAAGCTGTAAGCCGAGCACGGGGTGCAGCAGCCTGCTCCCGTCGATCACTCCCTCGTCGGCGTCCTGTCCCACCACCAGGCCGTCGAGCTTGCGCAAGAACTCGTCGTGGCTGCGCGCGACACCCGGCTGCGGCGCGTACGGCAGCGTAGAGGCGAAGCTCGCCGCGGCCGTTACGCGCTCCGGCGTACTCGGATGCGTGTCGAGGAAGCTCAGCTGGTGCGCCTCGTCGCGATCGAGGCTCGTCGCGTGCTCGAGAGTTCGCAGGAAGTCGGCCATGGCCGCCGGGTTCGACCCCGCCTTCGCCGCGTAGTCCTGTCCTAGCCGGTCGGCCTCGAGCTCCTGATCCCGGCCGTAGGAGGCAATCAGCCCCTGACCCGCGGTCTGGCCGAGCTGCCCCACGGCTTGCGCCGCCTGTCCGCCGCCGATCAGCCCGGCTGCGATCGCACCAATCGCGGTAAGGACCCCGACCGGGACCGCGGCCGTCTCCCGCTCCGCCGCATGACGCGCCGCTACGTGTCCGATCTCGTGCCCGATCACATTCGCGAGCTCTTCTTCGGAGTTCGCGATCACGAGCAGTCCGCGCGAGACGTAGACGTAGCCGCCCGGAAGCGCGAACGCGTTGGGCTCGGGCATGTCCACGATCTGGAAGCGGTAGGGAAAGTCTTGCTGCGGAGACTTGCGCGCCACGCGCTCGCCCACGGCGGAGACGTAGGCCGCAAGCTCGCGGTCCTCGACGATCCCCATCTCCTGCGCGACCTGCACCGCAGCCTCGCGGCCGAGCGCGGCCTCGCGCTCCTTCGACATGAAGACGATCTCGCGGCGGCCCGTCGCGGGATTGATGGCGCAGGCCGCCAGCACCAACAGCAGCACCAGGGCGCCGGATCGGAGACGATGCATGTGCGCCAACAGACGAAGCCTCAAGCCGTCAGCCTGCGCCCGGCCCCGCCGCCAGATCCAGCGGCTGCGCCAGGGGCGCCAAGTGCTGCCGCAGCAGCACCTCCTGTGCGCGCAGGCCGCTACCGCTCGGCACGCGCCGGTGCGAGCCGTCGGGCAGGATCTCGCGGGCCTTCACGTCGTCGCGCAGGTAGAGATCGAGGATCCCATCCAGGCGCTCGCGCAGGGCTGACGCGCGCACCCGGCACATCACCTCGACGCGGCGGTCGAAATTGCGCGGCATCCAGTCGGCGCTCCCGATCCAGTATTCCGGGTCGCCGCCGTTCCCAAAGCGCAGGATGCGGCTGTGCTCGAGGAAGCGGTCGACGATCGAGCGTACGCGGATGTTCTCCGAGACTCCAACAATCCCCGGCCGCAGGCAGCAGATACCGCGCACGATGAGATCGATGGAGACGCCGGCCTGCGAGGCCCGATACAGCGCGCGAATGACCTCCTCGTCTTGCAGCGAGTTCAGCTTGGCGACGATCGAGGCGCTACGCCCCGCGCGCGCGTGCAGAATCTCGCGCTCGATGCGCTCCAGCACGCCGCTTCGCATCGTGAAGGGCGCCACCAGCAGATGCTCGAATTCTCCCGGCGCCGAGAGGCTCGTCAGCATGTTGAAGACGGCCGCGACCTCGGCCGTCACGTCGGCATCCGCCGTCAGCAGCCCAAGATCCGTGTAGATGCGCGCCGTCGAGGGGTTGTAGTTCCCGGTGCCGATGTGCGCGTAGCGCCGGAGGCCGTCCTCCTCACGGCGCACCACGAGCAGCAGCTTACAGTGGGTCTTGAGGCCCACCAGGCCGTACACGATCTGCACGCCCGCCTCTTCCATGCGGCGCGCCCAGCGGATGTTGGCCTCCTCGTCGAAGCTGGCCCGGAGCTCCACCACCACCGTCACCTGCTTGCCCTTCTCCGCGGCGGCGAGCAGCGAGCGCGCGATTGGGGAGTCTTCGCTTGTGCGGTAGAGCGTCTGCTTGATGGCCAGCACCTGCGGGTCGCGGGCGGCGATGTCCACGAAATCCACCACGCTCGCGAAGGAGTCGAACGGGTGGTGCAGCAGGAGATCGCTGCGCCGGATCGCACGCAGGAAGCCCTCGGTCTCGCGCAGGGCGGCATGCACCGGCGGCACCAGGCCCTGCGATTTCGGCCGCTCGCGCTCCTCGAGGGCGACGAGCTCATGCAGGCGTGCAAGGTTCACCGGGCCGTAGCACTCGAAGAGATCGGAGCGCTCGAGCTCGAAGACGTTGAGCAGCGCCTGCTCGATCAGCGTGCCCGCCGGCTCCCGCACCTCGAGACGCACGGCCTCACCGCGGCGCCGCCTGCGTAGCTCCTGCTCGACCGCGGTGAGCAGGTTCTCGATCTCCTCCTCGTCCACGTAGAGGTTGCTGTTCCGCGTGAGGCGGAAGGCGGTGTGGTCGATGATGGGAACGCCGGGGAAGAGCATCGGCAGCTGCCAGCGGAGCACGTCGGGCAGAAAGACGTAGACGCGGTGACCCGGCCTGTCCGGCAGGCGGATGATGCGCGGCAGCACGCGCGGCGCCTGCACCACGCCGAGGCGATAGGGCTCCTGCGGATCCTCGGTGGCCAGCAGCGCCGCGATCGAGAGGCTCTTGCTCTGGATGTGCGGGAAGGGATGGGCAGGATCGATCGCGATCGGCGTCAGCACCGGAAAGATCTCGGTCTCGAAGTGGCTCTCGAGCCAGGCCGCATCCTGCTTCGAGAGCGCGTCCGGGCGCAGGAGGTGGCAGCCTTCCTTCTCGAGAGCCGGCAGGATCTCGTCGCTCCAGCACCGGTACTGCGCGGCCACCATGGCGCGCACGGTGCGGTCGATGGCCGCAAGCTGCTCCTCGGGCGAGAGGCCATCCGGGTGATTGTCGAAGACCCCGGCCTCGGCCTGCTGGCGCAGGCCGGCAACCCGCACCTCGTAGAATTCGGCGAGGTTCGAGTCGACGATGGCCAGGAACTTGACCCGCTCGAGGATCGGATTGGCCGGATCCTGGGCCTCCTCCAGAACGCGGCGGTTGAACTCGAGCCAGGAAAGCTCCCGGTTCGTGAACCACTCCGGGTGGGCGTCAGGATTCGGTGCGAGCACGGCCTGCATCTAGGGAATCACCTTCTCCCGCCGGCCCGAGGCCGGGCACTCTTCCTATCACGGCTCTCCGGTCGCTTCGATGAAGTACTTGCGCAGCGCCTGCACCTGCCAGAAGCCCTGATCCGGAATCTGGAAGGGATCCTTGAGCCGGAGATCCGGCAGCCACGCGGTCAAATACCCGGTCCGGCCCCTCCCGTGATGGACGCAGCCCGTGTCGAGCCCGCGTAGGCCCGGCGCCACGTGCAGACCCTGCATCGCCCAGTGGCCGTAGACGATACCGTAGCGCTGCCCGCGCCTGGTCCAGGCAGCGTGCCAGGCCTCCTCCGGCCGCGACGGCTCCTCGCGCGACCAGCGGCCCGGGCCGGGAACGCTGCGGCAATGGATCAGGCGGTCCAGCAGATCCCGGTCGGGGTCGACTCTGCCATCGGCCGCGAGAAAGCGCATCACGGCCTCGAGGCTCGGATCCGCCAGCCGGGCCTCGACCCCCCGCGCCTTCGCCACCAGCTCCGGCAGGCTCCAGTCCGGGTGGGCCGCGGCATGCACCATCACGAAGGGCCGCTCGCCGAGCACTCCCTCCGCCACCAGCGGACGCCGCCGCAGCCATTCGATCCAGAACGAGGCATCCGGCGAGTCGAGAATCTCGACGGCGCTGTCGAGAGGGCGGAAGGTCCGCAGGCCCAGACCCGCCATCAGCAGCCCCAGCTCGTGGTTGCCGAGCACGTAGCGGGCCCGGCCCTTCTCGACGAGGTCGAATACCAGCTCGAGGGCGCGCAGGCTCGCGGGCCCGCGGTTTACGACGTCGCCCACGAAGAGAGCCTCGAAGCTCTCACCAAACCGAGCGCGGGCGCGGCCGAGGATCTCCTTCAGCTCCTCCGCGCAGCCCTGGACGTCCCCCACGAAGATCGGCTGCACGCAGGGAGGGTAGCCGGCGCTGCCGCAGCGATACAATGCGCGGCGCCCGCGGTCGGAAAGGGAGATGAAGCACGCCGACTGAAGCGAAAGGAGAACGGCGCGAGCTCACGCTCCGCGCTCTGGTAGCGGGGAGCCTGCTTGGCATCGTCTTCGCGGCGTCTTCGGTCTACCTCGGCCTCAAGGTCGGGCTCACGGTCTCGGCTTCGATCCCGATCGCCGTGCTGTCGGTGACGCTGTTCCGCGCCTTCGGACGCGCGTCGGTGCTCGAGAACAACGTGGTGCAGACGACGGGCTCGGCGGGAGAGTCCATTGCCGCGGGCGTCGCCTTTACGCTGCCCGCGCTGCTGCTGATGGGCTTCGACCTCGAGCTGGTGCGTGTGACCCTGGTGGCGCTGCTCGGCGGCACGCTCGGGGCGCTGCTCATGATCCCGCTGCGCCGCGGGCTGATCGTGGACGAGCACGAGAGCCTTCCCTACCCCGAAGGCACGGCCTGTGCCCAGGTGCTGTTGGTGGGCGATCGCGGCGGGAGCGGCGCGCGCACGGTCTTCGGTGGCTTCGGCATCGGCGCCGCCTTCTCCCTGCTCGGAGGCGTGGGCCGCTTCTTCGGCGACACGGCCTCGTGGTCGCTGGCGAGGATCTTGCCGGGCGGCTCCTTCTCGGTCGAGACCAACCCGGCGCTGCTCGGCGTCGGCTACGTGATCGGCACCCGTATCGCCTCCGTCATGCTCGCGGGCGGTTTGCTCTCCTTCCTCGTGCTCATCCCAGCGATCTCGATCTTCGGCCCGGAGCTGACTTCACCGCTGGTTCGTGGGGGGTCGCTCCCCGTGCGAGAGATGAGCCCCGGACAGATCCGCAACGCGTTCGTGCTCTACGTGGGTGCGGGCGCCGTGGCCACGGGTGGCATCGTGGCGCTGCTCCGCTCGCTGCCCTCGATCTGGGATGCCTTCCGTCACGGGCTCGCGAGCCTGGACGCGAGCCGTCGCGCGAGCCGCGAGCGCACGGACCAGGACCTTCCGATGACGTTGGTGCTCGGCGGCTCGCTGGCGATCGGCCTCGGCATCGCCGCCTCGCCAGTCCTCGAGATCAATGCACTCTCATCGGCGCTGATCGTCCTGCTCGGCTTCTTCTTCGTGACGGTCTCGAGTCGCATCACGGGCGAGATTGGCTCGTCCTCGAATCCGATTTCAGGCATGACGGTGGCGACGCTGCTCTTCACCTGCCTGCTCTTCCTGGCAGCCGGCTGGACGGGGATTCCTTACAAGCGCATGGCGCTCTCGATGGCCGCCATCGTCTGTGTCGCTGCGGCCAACGGCGGCACCACGTCGCAAGACCTCAAGACCGGCTACCTCGTGGGTGCGACGCCGCGCGTGCAGCAGATTGCGATCCTCGTTGGTGTGATCACCAGCGCGCTCGCCATCGGCTGGACGCTGCTGTATCTCAATCGCGCCGCCACGACCTACGTGCCGAGGAGCTTTCCGGAGTTTACGGCGACCGATACTGCGCTCGCCGCGGCGCCGGAGCAGCTGGCTCTCGGCGAGAGCCTCGTTCATCTGCGCGGCGCCGACTACCGCGTGCTCGAGGTACGCGCGACCACCGAGGGCGTGCCGCGCGGCCGCTATCTGATGGACGACGCTGGCCGCATCGCCTTCCTGATCGACCCCGGGGTCTGTGGCCTCGAGCCCGAGCAGCGCGGACCCGACGGGCGCATCGAGAAGGTCGTCTCCAAGTTCGACGCGCCGAAGGCGCAGCTCTTTCGCCTGATCATCGACGGCGTCCTCGGGCGCGAGCTGCCGTGGGGCCTGGTGCTGCTCGGCGTCGCGCTCGCACTCGTGATGGAGCTCTGTGGCGTACCCTCGCTGCCGTTCGCCGTGGGCGCGTACCTCCCGCTCTCGACCTCCACGGCCATCGCCCTCGGCGGGCTCGTAAGGAAGCTAGGCGATGGCCGCGCGCGGAGATCCGCCGCAGAGGCGGAGTCCTCCCCCGGAACTCTCTTTGCCTCGGGTCTGATCGCCGGCGGCGCCATTGCGGGCCTGCTCGGCGCAGCCCTGACCGGCCTCGAGATCGAGGTTGCGGATCCGGCGGGCATCGTTCGACCCGTCACGCTCGTGCAGCACTTCGGGATCGCGCTCGCGCCGCGGCTCTTCGGGTCGGACGTCGCCGCCACGCTCGAACACAGCGCGGCATGGTCGATCGCGCCCTTCCTCGCGCTCGCCCTGCTGCTGTTCGTGGTGGCGTCGCGACGGCGCTGACGCAAGCGAGCCGCGCGCGACGCGCGCCGTCGAATTTGGCACGCCCGGGAGCGGTCCAGGTCCTGCGAACGCCTCGAGCCTAGAGGTACCCGCCCTGCCCCGGCTTCACCGGCGCCGCCCCGCGGCCATCCTGCGCCGCGAGTGCCTCCTGATAGGTGACCCCGCCGAACATCTGCTTGAGTCGGTCATCCCACTGGTCCGCGGTGGAGGCCACGACCTCGATGGTGAAGCGCAGCTCCTCGTCACGGAACTGGTCGCCGAGGAGGCTCTCGTCGAACCAGATGGAGCGGTGCTCCGAGTCGAGAGCGAAGCGGCCGAACATCAGGCCGAAGTTGAGGCGGGCGAGGAAAAGGCCGAGCTCGGGCACGACGGAGATGCCCACGTTCGTGATCGCAAAGACACGCACCACGACCGGACCGCCGGGCGCGGCGCGAGGGGCAACCGTCACGTGGACGTCACCGATCGGCAGGACGTAGTCGCCGTCGGCGTCCTGCGTGGGGGCATGACCGATCATCGTGGTCAGCACCTGCTCGATGCGGCTTCGGACGGCGGCGAGCCGCCTTTCCGCCTCGTGAGCGGCCCGGCGGTTGCCGTGCATGATGTCGAGATCGGCGTCGGCCTTCTCGCTGAAGATCTCCACCAGCACGTGCTGCAGCGCATCGACGGCGTCTGCTCCGTCCCGCGCCTCGCGCAGCCACGGCTTCGTAGGATCGGCGGGATCGGGCGATGTGAAGCCCCGGTCGCGCAGCGCGCTGCGCTCGGCGATGGCGAGCTCGGGCACGCCCGGCGGCCGGCCCGGGATGCTCACCTCGATGACGCCGTCGTCCCGCCGTGCGACCTGGGCGAGATGCTGCGGCGTGCCCGACGGTCCGACGAGCACGTAGTCGAAGGCCTCGAGCGCCTCCACCTCGGAGAGCAGGAAGGCGCGGGCCTGGGCGGCATCCGTCATCGGGCACTCCTCGAGCTGGACCGCCAGCAACGCCCTCCATGCTATCCGAGGTGGCCGGGGTGGCGTGGCGCCCTCGATCCCGGGCGTCTCGAGGCGTCCCGAGCTGGGCCTGCCGGAATGGGTGGAGGGCGAGCACTTCGATCGCGCCTATCCCAGGCGCCAACGCTCCTGCCCCCCGCCCGAAGCGCTAGCGCAGCGGCTCGAGCTTCAGCGGGAGCCCGTCCATCGGCTTCGAGATCGGCGCCTGCTGCACGGGCATCTCGTAGCCGTCCGGCACGCTCCAGCGGTACTTCCGCACCATCTGGTGGAGCAGCAGGCGGATCTGCATCTCGGCGAAGCGCACGCCGAGGCATATGTGCGCGCCGCCGCTGAAGGGAACCCACTGGTGGGTGTGCTGCTTGTGCTCTTCTCGGCCTGGCGCGAAGCGCTCGGGATCGAACCGCCGGGGCTCCGTCCACCACTCGTTCATGTAGTGGGTGTGGAGCGGGAGCGCGCACACCATCTTGTTCGCGGGGATGCGAAAGCCCCCGTACTCGAAGGCTCGTGTCGAGATGCGCGGGATGGTGGAGAGCGGCGGGTACTTGCGCAGGGTCTCGTTCAGCACGAGGCGCACGTCCGAGAGCTCGTCCATGCGCTCGTAGGGGAGGTGCGCCTCGCCGAGGGCCTGGCACTCGCGCCGCACGCGCTCCTGCCACTCCGGGTGCTTCGCCAGCTCGTAGATGAGCGACGTGAGCGTGCTCGTCGTGGTGTCGTGGGCCGCCATCATGAGGAAGATCATGTGGTCCACGATCTCGTCGTCGGAGAAGCGGCTGCCGTCCTCGGCCTCGGCGCGGCAGAGCAGGCTGAGCATGTCCGTGCCCTGGCCCTTGCGCTTCTCCGCGATCATCGAGCCGAAGAGCTCGACCATGTACTCGCGCCCCACGAGCCCGCGCTGGAACTCGAGGCCGGGGATGGGCAGGCGCACGATCGACATGGACGCCGCCACTGCGTCCTCGAAGGCCTGGTTCAACTTCTTCTCCTTGGCCGGGGAGAGGTCGAGGCCGAGGAAGATCTTCGTCGCGAGGTGGAGCGTCAGCTCCTTGAAGGCGGGGAACGCCTGGAAGCCCTTGCGCTTTCTGCGCCAGCGCTCGAGCCCGGCGTCGATCTCCGAGTTCATGCGCGACGCGTAGTCCTGGAGCGCCGGCGTCTTGAACGCCAGCTGCATGATCTTGCGGTGGCGTCGGTGGTCCTCGCCGTCACGCAGCAGCAGGCCGTTGGGAAAGATGCGGCCCATGATCATCATCCACGAGCGCCGGGCCGAGAACACGTTCTCGCGGTCGAGCATGAGGAAGCGATTGGCCTCGGGGCCGAACAGGCAGTAGACGTCGAACACGCCGAGACCCTGCTGGCAGACGACGGAACCGTACTTCTCGTAGAGGTGCGACCACACCGTGAGCGGCTCGCGCCGCATGCGCGGCAGCGCCCACGCGGCCTCGAGCAGGCCGGCCCGCGGCGGAGAAGGCAGACGCGAGAGTTCGGCCTCGCTCCGCATCTCGACGTTCCCGCTGGCCTCGCTCATCTCGCGTCCCCCTCCTGTGTACGGCAGCGCGTGTGGGCTCGTGCGGCCGAGGTTGTCGATCCAATCGTAGCTGTACGGCACGACGCGATGCTCGGCTCCCCAAGGTCTGAGACGCCCTCTAGACCCGCGTGCGTTTCGGCGGCCAGGGCACGAACGCGCTCGTGCGTTCCACGTAGTCCCGGTACTGCGGCTTGGTACGCGCGAGCGACTTCTCGAGGAGCGCCACGCCTGAGACGCGCAGCAGGAAGAAGTTCATGAGCGCGGGACCGATCACGCCCAGAATTCCCCAGGGTGTGGCCAGCGCGATCGTGAAGAGACCCCACCAGACCACGGCATCTCCGAAGTAGTTGGGATGCCGGGTCCAGGCCCACAGACCCGTATCGAGCACACGGCCCTTGTTGGCAGGATCCGCGCGGAAACGGGCGAGCTGACGATCCCCCACCGCCTCGAACGTGAGACCCAGGGCGAAGATCAGCGTGCCCAGGGCATCCAAGAGCGTGAGACCCGTGGGCTCGTGGGCGGCCACGGCCAGCTGAACCGGGATCGAGACCACCCACATCAAGCCGGCCTGGAGCCCGAAGACGGTGTAGAGGCTCACCAGCCAGAAGCGGCCGCCGTGATGCGCCCGCATCCGCTGGTAGCGGAAGTCCTCGCCGTGACCCCAGTTGCGGCGATAGAGGTGATAGGCGAGCCGTAGCCCCCAGAGCGTCACCAGCGCCGTGACCAGCACGCGCCGCGCCGCGGCGCCATCGGACAGCGCGGCTGCCACCCACGCGATCTGCACGAAGCCAGCCCCCCACGCGATGTCGACGATGCTGGCATCGCGTAGCGCGAGGCTCAACAGCCACAGCGCGACGAAGGCTCCCGCCGTGGTCAGCAGGGTCGTCCCCAGGATCGAAAACACGGACACCATGTCTCTCCTCAGGCGATCGGATACTTCTCGCGCACGTAGGCTTCCATCCGCTCCCATTGCCCGAAGAGCCAGTCGATGCGGGCATCGCGGTCCTTCGGAATCTGCGACGCGAGAACGCGCCAGAATCGCACGTGGATGGTCTGCCCCACGAGGGATCCGTTCCAGAAGTGCCAGAAGGTGCTCGCCGCATCGAAGCCCACGTGCGCACAGAACAGGACGTCCGCGCCGGAGTTGCGAGCGAGGAGCGCCAGCGTGCCACCGAGTCGCGGCGGCAGCACCCGCTGGAAGCCCGCCGCGCGCGTCACGAGGCGCTGCTCGGAGCCCCTGGCCATCCGCTCGAGAACACGGACGCGTTTGGCCGGCGTGAAGCGGGTGCCCTCGGGATAGATCAGCACGCCGTCCTTCGGCCCAAGATCGTCGAGCAGGCGCGCCACGCCTTCGGCCTCCCGCGCGGTGTCGCCGGTGCCGCGACGCACGAAATAGTTCTGCAGCCGGTTGCCGACGAGATCGAGACAGGGATCCCAGAGCAGCTCGCGCTTCAGCACGTAGCGCAGTCGAAGGCCATGGCGCTGCGAGAGGTAGACGGCCGGGATCACGGTATCGCCTACGCTGGCGTGGCGAGAGAGCACGATCACGGGACCGCGCCCGGGGTCGGCCGAACCCTCGTCGATTTCGCGCGACAACCCGTAGATGAGCTCGGTCCCGCGATACAGCGACTCCGCCCACCAACCCTGCAGCCCGTAGTGGAGCGCCACCGAGCGCGGCGATCCGAGGCCGCCGAGAAGGGGCGATGCGAGCCAGAGCACGGTGGCCGACAGGATGCCGGCCACCTCGCACGCGCCGCGCGCCGCCTCGCG
>CAYGXT010000064.1:0-11005 GCA_964353695.1 uncultured Myxococcaceae bacterium | reverse complement strand
CGGCGAAGCTCCGCCTCGAAGAGCACGGGCCCGCGGCGGACTGCATCCGACCAGAAGCTGGCGGCGTGCTCGGCTGCGGCACGCGCCGCATGCGCGGGCGCCGTGAGCAGCGGATGGCGCGCAAGGCCCGCATGCGCCGTCACCTGCGCCAGGAAGGGCTTCAGCGCATCGGCCCGGCGAATGGCCCGTGCGGCCTCGAGGGCGAGCACGTTGGTGGTGCCCTCCCAGATCGAGAGCACATGCGTGTCGCGCATCAGTTCGGCGAGGCCCGAGTCCTCCAGGTAGCCTGCGCCGCCGAAGGCTTCGATCGCTTCCGACGCACCGTCCACCGCCATGCGTGCCGTCGTGAGCTTGGCGATGGGCTGGAGCAGGCGCAGCGTCGCATGACCGGTGTCATCGAGCTCGCCGGCTTCTTCGCGGCCGAGCAGCGTCACCGCGTAGAAGGCGAGCTGGAGTGCGGCCTCCTGCTCCGCAGCGAGCGCCGAGAGCGTGTCGAGGTGAAGAGGCTTCTCCGAAAGCATCATGCCGAAGGCGAAGCGGCGTCGCGCGTAGTCGCGCGCGAGCGCGAGCCCGCGCCGCAGGCTCGCGGCCGAGCAGACGGCGTTCCAGGTGCGCGTGAGGTTCAGCATCGTCGCGATCTGCCGCACGCCGTTCGAGAGGCCCGCGAGCGGGATGGCCAGCGTCCCATCGAGGGTGAGCTCGGCGGTGGGCAGCAGCTTCGTGCCGAGCTTCTCCTTCAAACGGTCGACCGTGATCCGCTGCAGCCGACCTGCGGCGTCGCGCGCCTCGACGAAGAAGAGGGCGAGACCCTTGCCGCCGGGTCCGTTGCCCTCGGGACGTGCCAGCGTGAGCGCCACCTGGGAGGTGACGGCCGAGGTGAACCACTTGGTGCCGTACAGCCGCCACACGCCGTCCTCGTTGCGGGCCACGGTCTCGCTGAGACCGACGTCCGAGCCGCCGATGCGCTCCGTCATCCACTGACCCGACGTCCACACAGTGTCGGGGTCGCGCGAGAGAAGGCGCGGCAGGACGCGCTCGCGCACGGTTGCGGGTCCGAGCAGCTCGAGCGTCCGCGCGCAGCCGTCGGTCATGGCGAGCGGACAGCTATAGACCTGGCTCGAACGATCGAAGAGATACACGAGCGCGAACTGGTGCAGGCGTGAGAATGCGCCGTGCCGCCGCTCGTAGCCCGTGGCGACGAGCCCCTCGCGCGCGGCGACCCGTGCGTACTCGCGCCAGGCAGGGTTGAGGCGCACCTCGTCGATGCGCCGGCCCCAGGCGTCGAAGGGCACGTGCACCGGCTCGTCCAGCCGGTGCGCTACGGCGAGGTCGTAGAGCTCGCCTGCGGCCAGTGCGCCCATGCGATCGAGGGAGGGCTCGACGTCATGCAGCACGTCGCTCGGAAGCGTGCGCCGCAGCAATGCGCGCAGCGTCCGGTCATCGCGCCATTGGTTCTGGAGTTGGGGAGGGTCCTGGTACATGCCAGAGACGGTGGGGGAGGGGGCAGGGGGAGCGCAAGCCCCCGGGGCTCAGCCTCCAGAGGTCGCATCCTCGGCTTCCGCGCCGGGCGGCGTCGCATCCTCCAGGTCGTCGAGATAGCCCTCGGGCAGCGCCACCTTCTGCGTTCCGCCTCCCTTGCTGCGCGGGACGCGCATGGCGGAGACGGGAAACCGGGCGTCGGGGTCGAAGCGCTCGACGCAGTGCCGCAGATCGTCCAGCGTCTCGATGCGTGTCAGGTCTTGCCGCAGGCGTGCGCTTCCGGGAAAGCCCTTGGTGTACCAGGTGGTGTGCTTGCGGAACAGGCGCATGGCCGGCCGCTCGGAGAACCACTGGGCGAGCAGCTCGGCATGCTCGAGCATGATGGCTCCGACGAGGCCGAGCCGCGGCGGAGCCGAGGGCTCGCGCCCGGCGAAGACGTCGGCGAGGTCGCGGAAGAGCCACGGGCGACCGAGGCAGCCCCTGCCTACCACGACACCGTCGCAGCCCGTGCTCCGCATCATGCGCAGCGCGTCATGCGCCTCCCAGACGTCGCCGTTGCCGAGGACGGGGATCCTCGTCACGCGACTCTTCAGCTCGGCAATCGCCTCCCAGCGCGCTTCGCCGTCGTAGAGCTGCGCGGCCGTACGCGCGTGCAGGGCAACCGCGGCGCAGCCCTCTTCCTGCGCAATGCGGCCCGTCTCGAGATGCGTGAGCAGCCGGTCGTTGATCCCAAGTCGGAACTTGAGCGTAATGGGCACGCCTTCCGCCTTCTCGACCGCGGCCCGTACGATGCTCTGCAGCAGGTTCGGCTTGAGCGGAATCGCCGCGCCGCCGCCCCGTCGCGTCACCTTCGGCACCGGGCAGCCGAAGTTCAGGTCGATGTGATCGACTCGGTCTTCGCCCACGAGCTTCGCCACCGCCTCGCTCACGAACTGCGGATCCACCCCGTAGAGCTGGAGGCTGCGCGGGCTCTCGCTCGGATCAAAGCCCGCGAGGCGCAGCGTCTTGGCGTTGCCCTCCACCAGCGCGCGCGCGGTGATCATCTCGCTCACGTAGAGCCCCGCACCGAAGCGTCTGCAGAGCGCCCGGAAGGGCGCGTTGGTGACGCCGGCCATGGGCGCCAGCACGACGGGCGGCCATACCGTGATCGGGCCGATCAGTACCGGGCGGAACTCTCCCGGCGCGGCGTTCGGGACCTCGTGGTTTATCGGGCTCCGTGCGTAGAGGCTCAAGGGCCCTCGCGCTCGCGGCGGCGTCGAGATTGGATCAGCCAGCGCAGGACCACGAAGGCCGCGAGCAGCGCGAGCCCGATGGGCCCCGCGAAGAGGATGAAGAACTGCGCGAGATCCTGCACGAGACGCCTCCGACTCGCGGAGTCTACCGGAAGCGCATCCTATACCGCCTCTGCCAGAGCGCGGCCGAGCGCGGCCGCATCCTCGCCCGCATCGTCGAAGCAATGCGCCAGCAACAGCGCGCGCGCGAGCTGCGCCATGGCGAGGTCGGTCAGCACCTCGTCGGCGGCGAGGGGAGCAGGCACGAAGGCCGCGAGCGCGGGGTGCCCCGAACTTGGATCCGGCGCCCAGCCGCCGAGGGCGGGCAGCGACTCGGCATGAAATTTCGGGCTCCGCGCCTGCGCATTGAGGCGCGCCAGCAGCGCTGGGAGCCCCTCTCCCGCCAGCGCGTGCTGGACCGCGAGCACGGGCAGCACCAGGACGCAGAGCACGCCCATGCCAAGGCCCGGATGCTGCATCGGGCCGAGCATCTGGAGCACAGCCGTTTCGCCGGCAAAGGGCATCTCGACGTCGAGACCCCGCTGATCCGCGCGCGCCACCAGTCCGGCTTCACGCAGCGTGGCAGCCACGTCTTCGAAGATGCGGGGATCGAGCTCGGGCGCCGCCCCCCGCGCGAGCACGAGGCTCGCAAGCGCGCCGAGCTGGGCCTGCGTAGTCAGACGCGGGCCGGCGCTCGGGTGCGCGCTCGTGGCCGGAGTCGCCCCGACCTGCGCCAGGGCCGCGGCCATGGCTCCCGCCTCCGCCGCCTGCAGGGCGAAGAGCGGCGACAGGATGCGCCGCGTCCACGCCAGGTTCTTCTCGTGTACGAGGAGGGAGGCCGCCAGCACCAGGCCGCCATTCTCGTTTGCCGCCAGCGCGGAGAGGCTCGCGCGCTGGTTCAGCAGGTTCACGCGCTCCCGCGCCTCGGGGGTAGCCGGAAGCCCTGCGCAGACGTCGGCCTCGAGCAGGAGCCGCGAGACGCGCAGCCCCTCGAGGCATTGCTCCTGCGTCACGGCCACGCGCTGGGCGTGCGCGCTCGCCCACCATTCGAAGCCGGCGGGATGCAGAACCGCCCACGCCGGCTCCACCATGCCGCCTTGGTGGTAGAGCGCGCTCAGCGCTTGGCCGCCTGGCCCCTCGGACCAGCTGCCGGACCTGCCGGCGTCGAGGCCTTCCCAGAAGCTCAAGGACCCTCCCGCAGGCAAGGGCAGGGTACCACCAAGGCCGCCGTCCGACCGGCCGCCGGGGGGGGGCTTCGCGTCTTTGATTGACTCGCGAATCAGTTAGACTCAGCCCCTCTTTCCCCATTGTCTGAAGGAGCATCTCGTGACGGAACTCCGATACGACGGGCGCGTGGCCATCATCACCGGGGCGGGCGGCGGCCTTGGGAAGACCTACGCCCTCCTGCTCGGCAAGCGCGGCGCGAAAGTCGTCGTCAACGATCTTGGCGGCAAGCCGGATGGCACCGGCGCCAGCACGAGCATGGCCGATACGACGGTCAGCGAGATCAAGGCGGCCGGCGGCGAGGCCGTCGCCAACTACGACTCGGTTTCGACGCCCGACGGCGGGAAGAAGATCACGCAGTGCGCGCTCGATCACTTTGGTCGCGTGGACATCGTGATCAACAACGCCGGCGTGCTGCGTGACAAGACCTTCCTCAAGCTCACGCCCGAGGAGCTCGAGATCGTCCTCGACGTGCATCTGAAGGGCGCCTTCTACGTCACGCAGCCGGCCTTCGCCTCGATGAAGGAGAACAACTACGGCCGCATCCTGATGACAGCGTCGGCCGCGGGAGTCTTCGGCAACTTCGGCCAGACCAACTACGGTGCGGCGAAGATGGGCCTCGTGGGCCTTGCCCACGTGCTGGCCATCGAGGGCGCGAAGAACAACATCAAGTGCAACGTCATCGCGCCCATCGCGAAGACACGTATGACCGAGCAGCTCCTCGGCCCGCTGGCCGATCAGGTGCTGCCCGAGCATGTGACGCCGCTGGTTGCCTACCTGGTCTCGGAGAAGTGCGAGCTCACCCACGAGGTCTTCTCGGTGGGCGGCGGTCGTTTCGCGCGCATCTTCGTGGGCCTCGCGCCCGGCTGGTACGCCGGCAAGGGCAATGTGGCCTCGCCCGAGGACATCCGCGACCACATCGACCAGATCCGCAACCCCGAGGGCTACATCATCCCCGCCAACATCGGCGAGGAGATGATGCAGCTCATGAAGGTCCTCAAAGGCTAGGAGGGATCCATGGCTATCGACCCGAAGCAGGCGCTCGGCGCCCAGATCGCGGGCGGCGAGGGGAGCTGGAACAAGGATCAGGTGATCCTGTATCACCTCGGCATCGGCGCGGGCGTGCCGCAGACCGACCCGCGCGAGCTCTCCTACACCTACGAGAAGAACTTGAAGGTGATGCCGAGCTTCGGGGTGATCCCGGTGTTCGGATCGCTGGGCGGGATCGCGACCGTCCCGGGCCTCGCCGGCGAGTTCAACTTCATGCTCCTGCTGCACGGCGAGCAGGACATCGAGGTCCGCAAGCCAATCCCGACCGACGCGAAGGTGAAGACCACTGGCAAGGTGGCCGGTCTCTACGACAAGGGGAAGGCTGCCCTCTGCATCCTCGAGACGGAGACGAAGGACGAGTCGGGCGACGTGCTCTTCGTGAATCGATTCTCCCTCTTCCTACGCGGAGCCGGCGGCTTCGGCGGCGAGTCAGGGCCGAAGGCGGGGAACGAAGCACCCGAGCGTGCGCCGGATCACGTGGTGGAGTCGCCGACGCTGCCGCAGCAGGCGCTGCTGTATCGCCTTTCGGGCGACAAGAACCCGCTCCACGCCGATCCCGATTTCGCGAAGATGGGTGGCTTCGACAAGCCGATCCTGCACGGCCTTTGCTCCTACGGCATCGTGTGCAAGGCGGCGGTCGATCACGCCATCGGTGGCGACACGGCGAAGGTGGCGCGCTACCAGGCCCGCTTTGCGGGCGTCGTCTTCCCGGGCGAGACGATCGTGACCTCCCTCTGGAACGAGGGCGGCAAGATCCTGATCGCCGCGAAGACGAAGGAGCGCGGAACCGCCGTGATCTCGAACGCGGCCATCACGTTGCGCGCGTAGGTTCGCGGCACAAGTCCATCCGCACCACGACGACCGCCACCGGCCTCACGCCGAGAGCGCACGGCGCCGGCCGCGCGTTGTCCTCTTCGCGAGCGGCGACTCGTTCCAGGGTCCCGTCCGGCTGGAGCTCTGAGATGAAGATCCTGTCCACACCGATCGGCGTCACCGCGGGCCTCGCGGACTATCCCTTCGCCTCGCACTGGGCGGCCGTGCCGGACGGCGAAGGCAGCACCCTGCGCGTCCACTACGTGGACGAGGGCCCGCGCGGCGGCCGGCCGGTCGTGTTCCTGCACGGCAACCCGTCGTGGTCGTATCTCTGGCGCAAGCAGATCGCGGCGGTGGCGGAGGCGGGCTTCCGCGCGATCGCGCCCGATCTCGTCGGGCTCGGCCTCTCCGACAAGCCGAGCGAGCTCGGCGACTACAGCGTGGCGCGTCACGTCGCGTGGATGCGCGCCGCGCTCTTCGACGTGCTCGACCTGCGCGGCTTCGTCTTCGTCCTGCACGATTGGGGCGGGATCATCGGCCTGCGCATCCTGGCCGAGCATCCCGACCGCGTCGCGGGTGTTGCGATCTCGAACACCGGCCTCCCGGAGCGCGATCCGAGCGAGCCGCTTCCGCCCGGCCCGATCGAGGCGAGCGGTCCCTTCGCTGCGTTCCAGAAGATGGCGCTTGAGGCGCCGGTCTGGCAGCCGTGGACGATGCTCGAGGCCGTGATGGTGACGCCGGTCCGCGAGGAGGTGCGCGCTGGCTATCGCGCCCCGTACCCCGATCCCGCGCTCACGATCGGAAGCCGCGCCTTCACACAGCTGCTGCCGACGCGACCCGACAACCCGATGCTCGCCGACAACTGGCGAGCGTGGCAGGTGCTCGAACGCTTCGAGCGCCCGCTCGTGACGCTGTACAGCGACAAGGACATCGTCGCACCCACGGGCTGGAAGTCCCTCGTCGCGCGGGTTCCGGGAGCGAAAGGTCAGCCGCACGCGGTTCTCGAAGGCGGCGGACACTTCCTCCAGGAGGACATCCCGGAGGCCTACGGCCGCGCGCTGGTCGACTGGCTTGTCACGCAGGTGGGGCGATGAGGTTCCTGCGCACGCCGGACGACCGCTTCGACCGCATCGTGATGGCGAACGGCGCCCTGCCCGACCCGCGCAAGATGGAGCGGCTGATGGCGGTGACGCTCGCGTCGTCGCAGGGTAGATGCCACAAACGACCGCGGGTGGCGCTCGCGGGCCCGAAAGGAGAACTCCATGGCCGATGCCGGACTCGTCTTCGAGGTCCAGAAGTCCGACTGGGCGAAGACCCGCTTCGTGGAAGAGCCCGTCCCCGAGCTCGCGCCCGGGCAGGTGCTATTCCGCGTGGACCGCTTCGCGCTCACGTCGAACAACATCTCCTACGCCCTCTCGGGTGACCTGCTCGGCTATTGGCGCTTCTTCCCGTGCGAAGAGGGCTTTGGTCGCATCCCGGTGATGGGCTTCGCGGACGTGGTCCGCTCGAATCATGCCGAGGTGCGGGAAGGCGCGCGATGCTTCGGGTTCTACCCGATGGCGCGCCATCTCGTGGTCCAACCGGGCATCGTGTCGCCGTCGCAGATCGTGGACGCTGCTCCGCACCGCGCCGGGCTCGCGCCGGTCTACGCGCAGTACCTGCCGACCACCGGAGACGGGGTCTACACCGAGAGGCGAGAAGACCAGATCCTGCTGATGCGCGGCCTCTTCATGACTTCATTCCTCGCCGACGACTTCCTGGCCGATCAGGACTATCGGGGCGCACGGTCGGTGTTGATCTCGAGCGCCTCGAGCAAGACTTCGATCGCCCTGGCCTTCCAGGTGAAGCAGACCGGGCGCGCGCGCGCGATCGGGCTCACCTCGGCGCGCAACGCGGAGTTCGTGCGCGGGCTCGGCTTCTACGACGAGGTGGTCCTGTACGACGACGTCGCATCGCTCGCGCAGGAGCCCGCCGTCTTTGTGGACATGGCCGGCGACGGCGCCGTCACCGCGGCCGTGCACCGCCACTTCGGCGACGCGCTGAAGTACGACTGTACGCTCGGCGCCACGCACTGGTCGGCCACCCGCAACATCGCGGACCTCCCCGGCCCGAAGCCGGCGTTTTTCTTCGCGCCCGGGCAGATCGTGAAGCGCTCCAAGGACTGGGGACCGCAGGGCCTCTCGAACCGCATCGGCACGGCGTGGACGAAGTTCTGCGACGCCAGCGACGCATGGCTGCACGTGGTGCGCGGCAGCGGGCGCGAGGCGCTCGAGCGCGTCTACCGGGACACCCTCGCTGGACGCACCCAGCCGGCCGACGGCCACATCCTTTCACTCTGAGGAAGGCTCGTCGGTCTACTGGCCGAGGGGTGCAGCGCAGCGCGCCGTTCACGAGAACGCCTCGCCCCGGCGGTGGCTGCTCAGCGAGAGCGCGATCGCCCCGAGGAGGAGCGGCACCGAGACCAGCGTGGCATAGGCCTCGGGCGGGTGATGGCCGTTCGCAGGCGCCTTCAGCAGCCACACATTCAGCGCGATCAAGCTCCGCTCGAGCAGGACCAGCGCGAGAAGCGGTGGCACCAGGCTGCGGTAGCGCAGCGACGCGACCAGCAGCGCCGTGCCCCAGACGATCTGCGTGGCGCCCGCCCACGCGAATACGCCGATCACGGTGGCGCCGTTGCCGGAGAGGTCGATGCCCGCGATCACGCCCGCGCCGCCGTCGGGAAGAAACGAGTGAATCAGGCCCGGCACGATCGTGAGGATGCCGACGAGCGTGAGGAAGTGCGCAGCAAGGCGTGCGCCTTCGTAGTGCGCGTTGGTGGACGGAGGAAGGAACGACACCAGGCCTCCTTCAGGTGAGCAGCGCCGCGGCGAGCGCGAGCACGAGGCCCACCCAGATGCGCGGGCCGAGCAGCAGCGCGAAGCCCGGCGCCATCGGAAATGACGCCGTGACCGGGATGGCGGAGAACTTGAAGGGGTGCGCCGCGAGGAAGCGCGGATCCATCGCGAGCTCGACCATGTCGCGCCGGCTCCGGTAACGCATCATGCCGACGAAGCTCCAGCCGGGATCGGGCGGAACATTCCACGCGTCGCAGTAGCCGCCGATCTTCTTGGCCTGAAGTGCGGGGTGGCCGCCGTGCCGGATCAGGACGGGCAGGAAGCCGCGGATGTACTGGCGCATCAGCGTCACGGCTCGCGTCGGCGCGCCGGTCGTCGGGTGCGGCACGTCGCCCGGTGCCAGGCGCACGAGGTTCAGCATGTAGAATTCGCGGCCGTCGTCGGCTTCGAGAAAGCGCCGCAGTGTGTCGACGTCGTTGCCCTCCGCGCCGGGCATGCCGGGCGCCGCCGTGAGGAAGCGCTCGATCTCGTCGGCGCGGATCTTCCCGCGCCAGTTGTCGTACCAGAGGCGGAACGCCGCGTAGAGCAGCGCCGCGCCGAGCCAGATCCAGAGCGCGTTCATCGCGGAACCTCTCGAATTATGGCATTTGATATGCCACTATCAGAAACACTGCAAGCCGGCGTCTGCGGCCGAGCTTCCGCTGGAGAGGAACCCCCCATGTCGAGTCCCCATCGCATCTTCGGCGCCGAGATGTCTCCCTATTCGGTCAAGGTGCGCTCCTACTTCCGCTACAAGGGCATCCCGCAGCAGTGGATCGTACGGAACATGGAGACGCAGGCCGAGTACCAGAAGTACGCGAAGCTTCCGATCGTCCCGCTCGTGGTGACGCCCGAGGGCGAGGGTGTCCAGGACTCGACGCCGATCCTCGAGCCGACGCTACTGCCGTTTCTCGAGCGACAGGTCGGCCGGCTCTTCCTGCCCTGGTCGGTCGCGAACGCGGCGGCGATCGCGGCGGGCAAGGAGGAGTTCCGTGTCGAGCTCGACGGCCGCGGCTGGACCCAGAAGCCGCAGAAGTACCACGCCAAGTCACTCGCGGCGCTGCGCGCGAAGTATGTTGCGGCGCGAGGCGCATCCGGACTCGAAGGCATTCTGGAGCGCGCGGGCTGTCTCGCCGGCCTGCGCCGCGAAGGGGAGGGAGCATGAAGCTCGGAATCGGCGCCGTCTCCTTCGGGCCGAAGGCGCAGATCAACCTGAATCTCATCCGCCGCGCTGAAGCGCTCGGCTTCGACTCGGCGTGGACCGCCGAGGCCTACGGAAACGACGCGGTCAGCACCGCGACCTGGATTCTCGCGCAGACGACGCGCATCAAGGTCGGCACCGCGATCATGCAGATGCCCGCGCGCACGCCGGCGATGGCGGCGATGACCGCGATGACGCTCGACCATCTCTCGGGCGGACGCTTTTTGCTCGGCCTCGGCCCGTCGGGCCCGCAGGTGATCGAGGGCTGGCACGGCGTCCCGTACGGCAAGCCGCTCACGCGCACGCGCGAGTACATCGCGATCATCCGCAAGATCCTGGCGCGCGAAGAGCCGCTCGAGTTCCACGGCGAGGAGTACGACATCCCCGCGACCGGCGCCGGCACCACCGGGCTCGGCAAGCCGCTGAAGAGCATCCTGCACGGAAACCCGCGCATCCCCATCTACACCGCGTCGATCAGCCCGAACGGATTGCGCTGTGCCGCCGAGGTCGCCGACGGCGTCTTCCCGATGATGGTCGATCCCGAGAAGTTCGACGTCTTGTACCTGCCCTATCTGCAGGAGGGCTTCGCGAAAGCGGGCGGTGGCAAGAGTCTCGCGGACTTCGCGGTGCTTCCCGGTGTCAGCGTGATCGTCACCGACGAGCCCGAGAAGGCGCGCATGGCGGTGAAGGGCGGCATGGCGCTCTACATCGGCGGCATGGGCGCACGCAACAAGAACTTCTACAACGATCTCGCCAAGCGGCTCGGCTACGAAGCGGCCGCCGTCCGCATCCAGGATCTTTTTCTCGCCGGCAGGAAGGGGGAGGCGGCCGCGGCTGTTCCCGACGCGCTGCTCGACGCTGTGCACCTGATCGGTCCGAAGGATCGCATCCGCGCGCGTCTCGCGGCGTGGAAGGAAGCGGGCCGCAAGGGTTGGGTGCACACCATGAACGTGTCCACGTCGCAGCCCGAAGCGCTCGAGCTGCTGGCCGAGGAGCTGCTCTAGCCCCATGCCGCATGCGCGAAGCACTCCGAGCGCGGCGGGCGGCGAGCCCACGCTCGACGGACGACCGCAACGCAGCGAGCGCAGCCGCGA
>CAYGXT010000063.1:0-11037 GCA_964353695.1 uncultured Myxococcaceae bacterium | reverse complement strand
TGGCTCGCCTGCATCGCGAATCGGGCACCCGTTTCGGTGTAGGGGGCGACGCCCGGGGACCCGGGCGTGAGGACGGCAATCACGGGCAGCAGCCGTCGCTGCACGGCGGGTGGCTCCCTGGTCGAGATCACGACCTTGGCCTCGGGGATGCCGAACGAAACGATCGCCGCGAAGCGGTACAGCATCTCGTCGGAGATGCCGACGTGGTCCGCCGTCCCGGATGCCTTTCGCAGGCGCGGCAGGCTCACATACACGTCCACTGCGCGCGCCAGCAGATGTCGGACATGTGCGAGGAGGGCGAGCAGCTCGAATCCCACATCCCGACTCAATCCGAGAAGGACGCCCGGGTTGACCGAGCTCATGCCGGCATCGACTGCTCGATCGAAGTTCTCGAGACGCCCCAAGAAGTCGGCTCGGGGGTTGGAGGAGTTCGAGCCGATGAAGCGCTGGTAGACGACAGGGTCGTACGTCTCTTGAAACGTGCACATGGTGAGGTGGGGGGCGATTCTGCCGTCACTCCCGCGTGAGACTCTCGCCAGGAGCTTCTGATGCTCCTCGAGTTCAAGGGATCCGATGTTGAGCAAGACGTGCTCGAATCCGAGATCGAGAGCGGCGGAGATTGCTCGTGTGACGCTTGCGAGCATGTGATCGCGGCGGGGGCCGTGGTGGTACTCGCCCGTCACCAACGCCACACCGCGCAGGCCCCGCCGGTAGAGCAGTCCGAGCTGCTCATCGACCGTCCGATCGTCGGCGGTTTCGCGGATCAGCTTCGGATTGAAGCTGCGCATGCCGCACATCGCGCACTCGGCATCGCATTCGTTGGTCAGATAGAGGGGTGAGAAGGTCTCGATGTGCGGACCACCGGTCGGACGCCGCCTCGCGAGGTCGATCAGGAAATCCGCGTCCACGTCTGAAGCAAGCAGCAGGGTCGCGAGGTCTTCGTCCCGAAGCCTCTCTCCGGTGCCGGCCCTCGCCAGCAGGTCGGGGCCTCGCCCCGCAGCCGCCTTGGCTAAGGCCCGCGACCGGGCCTCGGCCAGGGCAGAAGGATCTAGCCGGAAAGCAGTCATCCAGCGGGTTATATCATTACGGGCGGTCGGGTACCAAGCGTCCGAGCCGCCTTCGCCGCGAAGATCGTCCTAGTGTTCGCCGAAGCCAGCGCCATCCTTCCGCAGTGCTCAATCGCGGCCACTCGATCATCCCCTCGCTGACCGAGAGAATCCGCCTCCCGCTTCGGGTCCAGTCGCTCATGACGAGAGGCTTGTAGACGCGCGGGCTCCGGCATAGGAACTCCACGTCGAGAAGCTCGTTCACGCCTACGGCTTCTACTTCGATCGGAACCGCCAGACGCTGAACCAGCCGTGCGGTCGGATCCACGCTGCTCGCGGTCTCGATGCGCACGAGCAGGCGGTCTGGAAGCGCAACGACAAAGAAAACCGAACTGTCCAATGAATCTGCGGCCTCGGCCGCGGCATCGACGATGTCATGCGCATAAAGTCGCCGACCCGCCAGCTCCACGGTGTCCGCCTGGCGCCCCATCACCCGGATGGCAATGCGTGCGTCTCCACACTTGCAAGGGGCGATCTGCTGCACGAGATCCCCGATCTCGAACCGCAACAGAGGGCTTCCCTCCACGGCCAGGGTCGTCACCACCAGTCGGCCGACGGTTCCTTCCGGAGCCGGCTCGTCGGAGTCGAGGGCCAGGATCTCCACGTAGGCGAGGTCCGTCTCCAGATGGAGCGTGCCCTCCGCGCAGCCAGTGCCGAGCAACATGGTCTCTGTCGATCCATAGAGCTCGACGACGCGTACGCCCCAAATTCGTTGCAGCCGCGCACGGAATGCCGGAGGGAGCGGAGCGCCACCGAGAAAGAAGGTGTCGAAGGACGTGGCGCTCGCGAGATCCAGCCCGCGGGCAATCGCGAGCTGCCCGAGGATCACAGGCTCTAGTGGCATGGCGGCGAGGACATTGGCGCCGGTCGTTCTGGCCAGATCGAGAGCACGCGGGAACGGGACATCCCAGTTGATATTCCCGGCCGGTATCGCGACGCCGCCGCCTGCCTGAGCGATCAGCTGGATCAGATGGGCTGGTGCCGCCATGAATGGAAAGCGGTTCAGGAGCACGCGTCCCGGTCCAAAGATGTCGGGGTGACGCGAGGCGATGGCGCTGGCATTCCGCTGCAGATCTTGGGCCGTTAGCCAAATCGAATTGCTGGCGCCGGTCGTCCCCGAGGTCTCGCCGTAGTGGCAGACCCGCTCGAGCGGTACCGCGCGAGTGCCGTGAGGGCCTGCTCGCTGAAGATCAGCCCGTGTCGTGAGGGGCAAGCGATGTACGTCATCGAGGCTGCGGACGTGAAAACCGCGGAGCCTCTCTTCGTACAGCGGACTCGATCTCGCACGCTCGACAGCGGCGTCGAACGCTGCGACACAGGCGTCCCTCTGCCGTGCCGGATCATCGCTGGGATGCACCGCGAGCAGCTTGCGGCACGAGCCTCCTGCTCGTCAAGCTCCAAGCCCTATGTTTGCCCTCCGAGCCCGGAGTCAGGGCTCAAGGCAACCGTGATCTCTGCTTCGGCGACCACGGGCGCATCGGAACCGACGCCGATACGGATGCCGCAGGCATACGTCATGGCGCCCAGCCCCGGTCGTCCGCGCAGGCGTCGGGCGTGGATTCGCAGAACCTCGCCCGGCCGAAAGGCAGGGCGCTGGAACCGCACCCGGCGGGCCCGCACGAGGAAGCCCGGTGCAAGCGTCCGACCCTCGGTATGGGCGATGCAGCCTTCCCGTGCAGCGATGCACTGCGCCATGTACTCGATTCCGACCCACGCAGGCACGTCTCCCTCTGCCCTGTGGAGCCAGGCTGAGCTCTCGATCTCTACCACGCAGATCGTCTCCACACCATCGTGGTGCTCCACGTGATCCAAGAGTGCGGCGCGCCCTCGGTGCGGAAGGATGTCCGCGAGCGCCGGCAGCGATTCAGTCTGGTCTGCGCTCATGAGTCGGCGCCTCCCGCCCAGAAGTCATAGAAGTTGAACCATTGATAGGGCTCCATCGCCGCGTAGTGCTCCAGGCGCTCTGCGAATCGAGCGATGTTCCGATGGATCAACTCGTCGCGTCGGGACGGCGGCTCTGTTGCGCCTTCGGCGAGGGTTTCGAGGAAGACCTCATAGCGTCCGGGGCCGCGCCGGAGCGCCAGGCAGAGCACGACGGGCAGCTGCAGGAGCATGGGCAGCCGGAAGGGACCCTCCGGAAATAGCGCCTTTGCCCCTAGGAAAGAGACTTGATCGACCCGGTTTCGTCCTCCGGGCGCGACCCGGTCCGCAAGGACGGCGACGAACTCCCCACGCTCGATGCAGCTCCGGATCTCGAAGCCTGCCCGGATCGACTGGGGATCGATCTCGATGGTCCGAAAGGCGGAGTCCGGGTGCAGCTCGCCGAGCATGTCGTTGATGCGACGGGCATTCGCCGTGAACATCACGACGGTCACGGGAATCTTGGCGTCGCGCGCGATCACGCGCAGGACGTCGAAGCTGCCGAGATGCGCCCCCAGGAAGACCGCGCCACGCCCAGTCTCGATCAGGGGCTGCATCGCTTCGCGACCATGGATCTCGATCTCGAAGTCGTCGTAGTGGCCCGTCCAGAGACGGAGCCGATCGACGATCATGCTGGCGAAGACGTAGAAGTGGCGGAACGTCCGGCCGAGCAGAGGGCGAGGAGGCATGCTGCCGGGTGCATGGCGCTCGAGGTGATCGAAGTAGATGTGCGACGCTCTCCGCGCTTCGCCCGCAACCAGCCAGAAGTATGCCACGACCGGGTAGAGGAGGATCCCTGTCACGCGTTGGCCGAGATGCAGGTGAATCCACACCATCAGGCGGATGCCGAACCTCGAGCCCCGCTCTGCCACGTGTGCCCAGGCTACCTCCCTGCGGCCGGGTCTCGCGGGAGTGTCGGTCATGCGCGTGTGCCAGGCCGGATCGCGTCGGCCGCAAGCCGTGCGTAGGCCCAGGCGATCCTCAGGTTGTCTTCGACCATCCGGAAATGGGAGATACCGCCCGCTGGATAGTGCACGGCAGTCGGGACGTTCACGACTGGAACGCCCGCACGCATCAGCCGCACGATGAGCTCCGGATCAAAGTCCATCCGCCTACCGAGCTGCACCTCGTCGAGAAGCCTCACGGTGGGCTGCAGCGGCACGCAGCGGAATCCGCACAACGGGTCGCGGACGGCAGCAGAAAGCGTCTGCAGCCAGACGATCGCCTGCGAAAGTTTTCGTCCATAGAGCCGGGCCCGGGGCGCCGACTGGTCGAATACCGGCTGCCCCAGCACCAGGGCGAGCGGATCGCGCTGTGCCGCCTCGAGAAATCGAGGCACGTCACGGGCATCGTGCTGCCCGTCGGCATCCAGCTGGACGACATGGCTGAAGCCCTCCTTGTACGCCAGCCTGTACGCCGTTTGAAGCGCCGCGCCACGCCCCTGGTTGCAGTCGTGCCGTTCGACCCGGACCCATGCGCGCTGCCTTTCGATCTCCGTCAGGCGCTCCTGCGTGGCACGGCTGCTTCCGTCGTCCACGATGAGACAGGGCAGCTCGAGAGGCGCCAACGCTTCGATGACATCGGCGATGGTCGAGCCATGCTCGAAGATCGGGATCGCGAGGCACGGCTTCATGGCTCGAGTGTGCCAGATCGCTGAACTCGGGCGCGCCCGGAGGCATGCTCTGCGCTCTCGCTCCAGATGCGAAACCGGATCCAGCCGTCCGCTTCCGCATCGACACGAAGCCGGAAGGTGTCGCCTGGACGGAGCGTGTCGCGAAACGTCACCTGATCCATCTCGCATACCCGGGGCAGGTCTCCCAGGAGCTCGGAGGCCAGGTCCATGGCCCAATCGATCTGGAGGACGCCGGGGACCACCGGCGAGCCAGGAAAATGCCCGGGCCAGCAGGACAGGTCCTGAGGTACCCGGCAGCGCCATTGCGCCGACGCCTCGCTGCAGATGGCTTCGAGAACCTCGGGTCGGTCTTCGACGCCTACGGGCGCCGTGGGCTCTCCCGGCGGCGACTCGAAGAGAGCCCGGAGAGTCGCGACAGCCAACTTCCCTCGATGATTCTCGGGCAATGCCGGGACGGTACGCCAGAGCCGGGGGATTAGGACCGAATCCCAGCTTCGCCCGAGATGTTCGCTGAGCCGCTGCGTTACGGTGCGCCGGCCCTCTGCACGCAGCAGACGCTCGCCGGTTGGCGTGAGAACGAGGACGGCGGCGACTCGGGGCTCACTCGCACGTTCCACCAGCAGGAGTGCCGCATCGGCGACGAGATCGTGGGTCCGAAGATCGGACTCCATCAGGGACAGATCGAGCCGCTTCTCTCCGACCTTCACGACGCGGTCGATGCGTCCGAACAAGAGAAAGAATCCATTCGGAAGCAGCTCGATCCGGTCCGCGGTCGCGAACCCCAAATCAGGGTCTCCAACGCTGACGAACGCTGACCGTACGCGCGCGGTGCCGGTATCCGGGTCGCAGCTGACATCGACCTGCCGGAGCGGCTGCCACGGTGTCTGCGCGATCGCAGGTCCCTGTGTGCGCCAAGCGATGCCGCCGGTCTCCGTCGAGCCGAGGACCTCGATGGGAGGCAGGCCTGCCCCAGCGGCCAGTTGATGCGCGGTGGTAGGGGGAAGCGGCCCGCCCGACGAGAAGATGGCTCGACAGCGGCCCGTGAGCGCTCCCACGTTGCGGTGCTGTGCCAGGCGTCGAAGGTGCACGGGTACGCTCACCAGCGCGCATTCGCCGAGCGAATGAGCGCGTTGGAATAGCTCGCTCGGCCTCAGAAGCTGCTGAGCGTGGAAAGGGCGCCCGGCTGCGAGGGGCCAGAGAAGTCCGAAGAGAAGCCCGTAGAGGTGATGAGGGGAGGCCGTCGAAATCACCGAGGCTCGGCCGAGGACCGAGCCCCAGGTCTCCTCGAGCAGCACAACCTCGTCTTCCAGGTGACGAAGACGTTTCGGTATTCTCTTCTCGTCGCCCGTGCTCCCGGAGCTGAAGAGCTCCAGCGCGAGTGCATCGCGTTGGAGCTCTCTCAGATCTCCCTGCTCGTCCTGTGGATCGAGTGGATCGAGTGGGTCGATCGCCGGTGCGAAGGTTCTGCGCTCGGGGCGGTCGCTGAGCACCCCGGCACTCCGGCTCTCCAGATGCGCCAGGCTTCCGGGCCGGAGGTTGGGGGGGAGAACCGCAGAGCGCCCGGCGTGCCAGAGCGCCAAGAGGCTCACGGCGGATGCGTAGGGGTCCGTCACCTCTACCAACCACGCACCTGTCGGAGCACGCTCGAGCCGGGAAGCGAGGCGTGCCACGTGGCTTCTGAAATCGGAAAAGAGGACCCCATGATCCCGGCCGCTGACGGAGTCCCAACGCCAGGCTACGACCGAATTGGGGTCGCGATCAGAGAGGAAGATCCGAGAGAGCGAAGTCAATCCGGCGTCCCGTCTTTCATCCTGAGTGCGGCCGATTCCCGGCGATGAAGGCCGCAAGAGTCCTCACGGACCGAAAGACGGCCTCGTTCTGGTCTGGATCGCCCTGGAAGGTGATGCCGTAGCGCGCCTCGATCGCCATGGAGATCTCGAGGGCATCGATCGAATCGAGCCCCAGGCTGCTCACGAAGAGCTGATCCTCCGCACCGATGTCCGCCGGCTGCACGTCCTCCAGGGCCAGCACTTCGACGATCAGGAGCTTGAGCTCCTCCTCCAGCTCGTGGTTATCCGTCATGACTCAGCTCCAGCTCGAAGTGCCTTCGAATGGCGTCCGTGAGAACTCTTGCCGCACGGCTCCGTGTCGGCTGGCCGGAGACCAGTTCCTTGATCCGGATGGGGGATCCCACCTTCAGACTTAGCTCGAACGGCCCGCTCGAGGTTCTCCACCATGCCTCGCTCTTGCCCAGGGCGGGCGGCTCGCAGCGGATTGTGACCGGGAGCAGATCGCGCCCGCTCCGCAAGGCGATATGCGCTGCCCCTCGCTGCAGAGGCGCAAGGCTTCCAGGAAGAGATCGCGTGCCTTCCGGAAAGATCAAGACCGACCGGCCGCGCAGCAACCGTTCGACACAGGCATCGACGAGCGCGAGGCCGTCGTCGTTCGGAACGTAGCCCGCGGAGCGAACGACACGGCGGAAAATCGGGTTATCGAAGTACTCGCGCTTCACGATGCAGTCCGCCTGGGGCATGAAGCGAATGAGGGCGATGGCGTCGAGGCGTGTCGGGTGATTCGCCACCACGAGAAGCCCCGGCTCGAGCAGAGTCGCCGCGCCCTCACAGCGGAAGCGCGCAATCCCCAAGGTCTCCACCATCCCCAGGTACGCGCGAAAGGATCGCTGGAGGAGCCGCTGGACGCGGCGCTGTGCCCGGTCGGCGTCCCGCGTGAAGAGCCGGATGGCGGGCGCGCCAGCGGATGCGATCGCGATGGCCCCGATCCCAAAGGCGCCGTAGGCCGCGGCGACGAGTGCGAGTCGTCCTGCCCGGGTCAGCAGAGCACGCGAGGCTTCCCATTGGCGATCGACCTGGCTCCGAGCTTCCACGCGACGACGTTCCAGCGGGCAAGCGGCCCATCCCAGCCATCATACACGAGCCCGTCTGTCCTGAGGTGCGCGCCGCCGGGCGCTCCTGCTCGCACCGGAGAGCAGGAGCCGATTGGGCGCGGGTCCGGGTCCCCGGTAGAATGCCGCGCCGTGGACCGCCTGAACCACTGGGGGCCTGTCGCCAGCCGGCTCGGGCTGCTGATCGTTTTCCTGCTCTCGGCTACTCCACCGGCCCTCGGTGGGCCGGCCACGGCAGGCCCCTCACTCGAGGATGTGATGCGCCTGCTCGCGGAGAGTGGGGGCGTGCGTGCCAGCTACCACGAGCAGAAGCACCTTTCGTTGCTGAGCAAGCCTCTCGAAAGCGAAGGGAAGCTCTTCTTCCAGCCCCCCGATCGTCTGGCCCGCCATGTCGAGAAGCCGGGGCGCTCCTGGCTGGCCGTTCGCAACGACCAGGTCGTGATGCGCGATGCTACTGGTGAAGAGCGGTTCGACCTGGGTCGAAGTGAAGTTGCCCAAGGTCTCGTCGACAACCTCGCGGTGGTGTTGCGGGGAGATCTCGTGCTGCTGAACGCCCGCTACGAAGTGGCGTTCCAAGCTCTCGAGGCGGGATGGCGGATCGATCTCAAGCCGCGCTCGCGGATGCTGAGGAGCCTGATCGCATCTATGACAATCGACGGCGTGGGCAGCGAGATCCGCCGTGTCGAGGTGCGCGAGGAGAGCGGCGACTGGACGGTCACCGAGTTCTCGGGCATCCAGACGGGAGTGCGCTTCACCCCTGAGGAGAGCGGGGAGTTTTTCTTGCTGACCCCTACTCCGCTTGCGACACATGACTGATCGCGTGATTCGAGCGGTAACGCTCGGCATCCTGGCCGGTCTCTTGATCTTCTGCTCCGTCCGTATGGAGGTGACGAGCTCCATCACGCACTTCCTGCCCTCGGGCAAGGAGGCCGAGCTCGCAGACCTGGCCCGCCGCTTGGTCGAGTCGGATCTCTCCCGCGGGATGGTGCTGCGGGTCACGGGTGACGGGGACAGGGTCGGCGCAGCGCGGGATCTGGCGGCCTTTTTGGCCGCGCATCCCGACGTGCTCAGGGTCGAGGGGGCCGCCGAGCCAGAGTCTGCGGAAGCCCTGTTTCGGACCTATTACCCGCGTCGCATCTACCTGGCTTCGGATGCCCCGGAGTCCGAGATCCCAGCAATTCTGGAACATGCAGCGCTCGTCCGGCGCGCGGAAGATCTGCACGCACGGCTCGCCGGGCCCACCTCGCTTCTCTTCGCACGGCAGGGTCCGGCAGACCCGCTGGGCCTATTCGTAGGGATCATGGACCGAGCCCGGGCCGTGCGGCCGGTGGGGGTTGCGGACGGGACCCTCGTCTTGCTCCGAACGCGATCGTCGGCGTTCGACTTCGAGAGCCAGGCACGGCTGTTGAAGGACATCGAAGATCAGTTCCGGCAATTCGCGCGCCAGCACGGCACGGGGTTGACGCTGGAGCAGAGCGGAGTCAACCGCTTTGCTGTCGCCGCCGAGCGCAGCATTCGCAACGACATCAACTTCATCTCGATTGCTTCATTGCTGGGAGTCGGAGCGCTCTTCTTTGCATTCTTCCGCTCGCTGCGCAGCCTCGCGATTGCGCTGCTGCCCGCGTCGCTCGGTATCGCGGCAGCGGCGACGGTCGCGGTCACCGCCTTCTCGCCGGTACACGGAGTCACGCTGGGCTTCGGACTGACGCTGATCGGCGTTGCCATCGACTACCCGATCCACGTCATGAGTCACCATGCCCTCGGTCCGGCAGGGCACACACCGGCCGAGACGCTGGCACGGCTTCGGCTTTCGCTCCTGATGGGAGGGGGGACGACCGCCCTCAGCTTCGTGGCTCTCACGTTGAGTGGCTTTCCGGGAGCCAGCGACATGGGGCTCTTCGCAGCGATCGGCATTTCCACGGCGTTGGCGACAACCCTCGTCTGCTTGCCGGCCTTTTTGCCGCGCGACGGTCAGGCTCTGGCGACCGGCACGCTCCGCGCCACGGCCGCTGCTCTGCGCCGCGCAACCCTGGCCTTGAGCCGGTGGAGATGGGCGGCGGCGAGCGTTCCGCTCTTGCTGTGCGCGATCGCCGTGATCGGGGTGCCCCGTGTCATCTGGCATGACGACCCCCGGTCCCTCTCTACACCCGACCGCAGTCTCGTCGAAGAGGATCGGCGCGTACGTTCCGAAGCATCCGGAGTCGACATGGACCGGTTCATCGTGGCCCAGGGCGCGACCCCGCAAGCCGCACTTTCCTTGAACGACCGGGTCTATGGAAAGCTGCAGCAGGCGATCGCGGCAGGGCATCTCGAGGGAGTCCGGTCGCTCCACTCGATCCTCTGGTCCGAGGATCTCCAGCGCCGCAATCTCGCGTCCTTTCAGTCCGAAGCAGACCTGGCCGAGAGGATCGATGCGGCGTATCGCCCGGTGGGCTTCCGAGCGGGAGCCTTCGCCGACTTTGCACGCGAGATCGAAAGACCTTCCGCACCTCCGCTGCAGCCCGAGGACCTCGCGGGTACACCGCTGGAGGGACTGCTGGATGCGAGCCTCGTCGCAACTCGTAGTGGGTGGGCGGTGATCACCTTCCTTCGCGGAATCCATGATCCGGAGGCAATCCGCGAGTCACTGACCGGAATCGAAGGCGCTCATTACCTGGATCAGGGCGAGCTGCTGCGAGAGATCTTTGCTGGCTATCGCCGCTCCACACTGCGCGCAGTCGTGCTCGGAAGCGCGCTCATCTTCGGGATGTTGCTGCTTCGCTATCGGAGGCTCACGTCGGCCTTCCTGGCATTCACCCCTTCCGTCCTCGTAGCGTTCGCGACCCTGGGTCTGCTCGGGATCGCGGGCGTCGCCGTCAACCTCCTCTGCCTGGTGAGTCTGCTCCTCGTCGTCGGGATGGGGGCCGACTACGGGGTCTTCGCGCTGGAGTGCGCAAGCGATCCAGCGCGGATGGCGCCGACACTGGTCGGGATGCTCGCATCCTGGCTGACTACTCTCCTTGCATTCGGGATGCTGGCACTCTCGGAGCACCCCGCGCTCCGGTCGATCGGGCTGACGACGGGGATCGGCATCTCGCTGGCCTTCCTGGCTTCACCCGCCGTGCTGGTGCTGGCGTCCAAGCGAGCCGGCCGTTGAAAATGCCCGGCCGCCTGGGAATGACGATCGGCGCGGTGATCGGCCTCGGCTGCGCGGGGATCGCCGATCGGGGCGCCGATTGCATGGTCCAGCCGGTAGAAGTTGCCAGGCTCGCTCCCCGGCTGCCGCTACGTGCACAGATCCGCTTTGAGGACATGGGAGCGGGTGCGGGTGTCGAGGTCGTAGCAGCGTTCGAGGCCGGCGAGCTGGTCGTAGTGGGACTCGGGCCATACGGCGTCCGGCTCTTCTCGATCCAGCAGAGCGAGGGAGCGCCTCGCGTGGAGTCCACGCCGTGGACCCGCGCGGGGCCGCCACCGTTCTGGGTCTTCGACGTTCTGCA
>CAYGXT010000062.1:0-11207 GCA_964353695.1 uncultured Myxococcaceae bacterium | reverse complement strand
ATCCGCCTCCAAACGAACGTTTGTTTACCGCAGATCCGAGGCCGGATCCAGGGCCAATGCCGGGTAGGTTGAGGTGGTGACGCACGCTATCACCGGATGCGCTGGTGCGTGCTCATATTGACATTCATTCTAGAAGGAATGTAAGATTAGCCGCCCATGGAGGCTCCTCATGACACGACTGTCCCAGGCGGCCGCTCCGAGACGGCGCCGCTCCCAGGAGGAGCGAAGCCGTACCACCCGAGCGGCGTTGATCGACGCTGCGGTGCAGTGCGTTCGACGCTCCGGCTATGCGGCAACCCGGTTGAACGACGTGGCTGCCGCGGCGGGACCGACCAAGGGTGCTCTCCAGCATCACTTCGCCGACAAGAGCGACCTCATGTTCCGCGTGGTCGAGCTCGGCTGGCGGGATCTGATCGAGCGCCTCCGCGGCATCTCCGCGATCGAGGGTTCGCTCTCAGCGCGCGTGAGCGCGGTCATCGACCGGATGTGGGAGTCCTACTCGAGCCCTACCTGCCAGGCGGCCTTCGAGATCAACCACGCGGGTCGGAAGGACGTCGTACTCCGCGAGCGCCAGGACCCGCTGTACCGGGAGGTCCGGGCGACCCTGGACCGCGAATGGCGCCGCGTGTTCGCCGATGCGCCCGTTTCCGCAGAGCGCGTGCGCATGTCTCGCCGGCTCGCCCGATCGCTGCTTCACGGCATCCTGATGCAGCTTCAGGTCGATCCCGATCCGAAGGATGTCTCCGCAGACATCGCGCTCCTGAAGGAGACCGTGCATTGGACACTCACTGCGACGCCACCGGACTCGTCTCCGAGCGCGTGAATGAACTGAAGGAGAAAGCATGTCTGCTCTTTCGCCTCCCAGACTCCCCGAGCCCATCGTTTCGCCGCCCGACTCCGCCGAGATGGCCCGGCGCCTCGAGCGCGTCCGCGAGCGAATGGCCGTCGAACGGCTGGACGCGTACGTGGTCCACTGTCCGGACAACGTCTTCTACCTGACGAACTTCGCCAACTACGTGCACGAGCGCCCCTTCGTTCTGGTCGTTCCTCGGGAAGGGGCGATGCGCTTCGTCGTGCCCCACCTCGAGAAGGAGCACGTGCGAGTGCGGGCGGTCGGTAACATCGAACTCGCGCGGTACTTCGAGTTCCCGGCTCCGGAAGGCGAGACCTGGTCGGACCGGCTGCGCGATGCGCTCGGCGCAGCCAAGCGGATCGGCGTCGAGTCCGTGTGCCCGCTCCAGGTCGCCGACGAGATCCACGGAACCCGGGTCCGCACCGACGTCGTCGACGAGGTGCGGATGGTGAAGACCGACTACGAGATCGGCCGCCTCGCCCACGCCGCTCAGATCGTCACCGCGGGCCACGAAGAGCTGATGGCGGGCTGCAAGCCGGGCGAAAAGATCATCGGGCTCTACGGATCGGTCTCCCGCTCTATGGCCGGTCGAATGCTCCTGGAGATGCCGAACGCGAATATGCTCGCGAGCAGCTTCGCAGCGGTGGTCCTTCCTCCCAGCGCCTCCCACGATCCGCACAACTTCACGGACGTCCTCATGGAGCTCGAAGAGGGCGGCCCCCATGTGAGCGGCATCAGCTGCCGAGTGAACGGCTACGGCGCCGAGATCGAGCGTACCTTCTTCCTGAACTCGGTTCCCGAGGCGGCGCGGCGGCCCTTCGACGTCATGATGGAGGCGCGGCGAATCGCCTTCGACAGGACCCAGCCCGGCGAGAGCATGGCCGCCGTCGATCACGCCGTGCGTGACCACTTCGAGAAGCACGGCTATCTCGGTGCACTTCTACACCGCACGGGTCACAGCTTCGGCGTCACCGCTCACGAAGCGCCGTTCCTGGCCATCTCCTACGACCGCGTGATCGAGCCCGGCATGCTCTTCAGCATCGAACCCGGGATCTACCTCCCCGGGATCGGCGGCTTCCGTCACTCCGACACGGTGTTGGTGACCGGAGACGGAAACGTGAGCCTGACCACGGCCCCTGACGAGATCGATTGGCTCGTCTTCGAGCGCTAGATGACGGGACGACGCTAGGAAGGACCGAGCCATGCGAATCAAGGTCAACGGTGCACGCCTCTTCTTCGACGTGGAGGGCTTGAAGCTCGTCTCCAATGGCGCCACGATGCGGGAGAAGAGCACGTTGATCCTGATCCACGGTGCGCCGGGGTTCACGGATCACACGTCCCTCAAGCCACAGTTCTCGGCGCTCGCGGACTCGGCACAGCTCATCTACCTGGACCTCAGCGGAGCGGGCCGCAGCGACGCCACGCCGGACGAGAAGTACAGCCTCGATCGCTGGGCGGATGACCTCGTCGCGTTCTGCGATGCCCTCGAGATCGAGAAGCCCGTGGTGCTGGGCGTTTCCGGAGGAGGATTCGTCGCGGCAGCCTATGGGATCCGACATCCCGAGCACCCTGGGAAGCTGGTCCTCGCGAGCACGCAAGCCAAGCGTGACCCGCAGCGGGCGGCCGCCGTCTTCGAACGGCTCGGTGGTGTCGAGGCGCGCGACGCGGCCCTGGCGATGTTCACCCGGCGGGTCGCCGCCGAATCCCTTGCTGCCTACATGCAGCACTGCATGCCGCTCTACAACCGCGTGCCGCAAGATCTCCCATTCGCGCATTCCATCGTTCGCGAGGCGCTCGCGGTGGCGTTCCACGACCTCGGCGGCATCTGGCACACCATGGATCTACTCGACTCGCTTCATCGAATCCAATGCCCGACGCTCGTGCTGGCGGGTGAAGACGATCCGATCACGCCGATCCAGGACTCGGAAGACATCGTGGCCAGGCTCGACCCCGCGTTGGTCCGGTTCGAGCGCTTCCCGGGCTGTGGCCATGGCGTCTGGCTGGATGACCCGGAGCGAGCGTTCGCGGTCCTGCGCGAGTTCCTCGCACAACCCGGGCGCTAGTCTCGCGGGGATGATGGAATCACCGCGGGCCGACGACGAGGCGCGGCTGATCCGCGCGGCCATGGGGCTCGCACGGCGGATCCAGGAACGCGCCGTGACACTCCAGACGCCGCAGGAACGTCGCCAACAGGCCGAACTCGATCGCATGATCCAGCACCCCGCCGACAAGGCCACGCTGGTTCAGATGACGGACCAGGCGTTTCGCTCGAGCACCGCCCGCCGCGCAGCAGACCAGCTCACCCACATCCTCGACGTCCAGGGCGTACCGCGTTTCTTCTCGCCTCTCGACCGCACGCTGCTGCGGGGCTTCCAATCCTTCGGCGGTTACCTGCCCGGCGTGGCCGTCCCTCTCGCAAAGGAGAAGATGCACCAAGAGACGGCCAACGTCGTGCTCCCGGCGGAGCCGGAGCTTCTGGCCGCGCACCTGCGCGCGCGCCGGGAGGAAGGCGTCCGCATGAACGTGAACTTTCTCGGCGAGGCGCTCCTCGGAGAATCCGAGGCCGAGCGGCGCCTCGAGAGCTACCTCGCCGCCCTCCAGAACCCCGACATCGAGGTGATCTCGGTCAAGGTCTCGACGATCTTCTCGCAGATCTCGCCCGTGGCCTTCCATCCCACGGTGGAGCGCCTCTGCGATCGCCTGGAACTCCTGGTCCGAGCTGCCGCGAGGCAGCACTTCGTGCGCGCCGACGGAAGCCAGGCACCGAAGCTCGTCTACCTCGACATGGAGGAGTACCGGGATCTCGCCATTACAGTCGAGACGTTCCTGCGAACTCTCGACCGTCCGGGCCTCGACCGGGCCCGGGCCGGGATCGTGCTGCAGGCCTACATCCCTGACTCCTTCACCGTCCAGCGCCGCATCACTGAATGGGCGATGCGGCGCGCGGAGTCGGGCGGCGAGCCCATCACCCTTCGCATCGTCAAGGGCGCCAACATGGAGATGGAGCGCGTCGAAGCCTCGCAGCGGGGGTGGCCTGCGGCAACCTTCCAGACCAAGCGAGAGACCGATGCCAACTACAAGCGCATGCTGCGCTACGCCCTGGCGCCGAGACACGCGCGCGCCGTTCGCGTTGGCGTGGCATCCCACAACCTCTTCGAGCTCGCCTACGGCCTCGTCCTCGCAAAGGCGCACGGCGTCGAGGACCTGGTGCATCTCGAGATGCTCGAGGGCATGGCGAATCATCAACGGCGAGCCCTCTTCGAGGAGACGTCGAATCTCCTGCTGTATGCGCCCGCCTGCCCGCGCGAGGACTTCATCCACGCCGTTGGCTACCTCGTCCGCCGGCTCGACGAGAACACGGGGCCGGACAACTTCCTGCGCCACGCTTTTCGCCTGTCGGTGGATTCGGACGAATGGCATCAGCTCGAGCGGAACTTCGTCGAGGCGTTCGAGGCGATCTCCACGCTCGACCAGGAGCCCCGCCGCACCCAGGACCGCCGCGCGACGCCCGCCGTGCCTACGCCCGGCGCCACCGCGGCTTGGCCGTCGTTCCGCAATGAGCCCGACACCGACTTCGCGCTGCCCCAGCATGCAGAGTGGGCGCGCTCGATCATCGATGACTGGTGCGAGCGCCACGGAAGCGCGGGGCTCGAGGTGCCGCTCGTGCTGGCAGGGCGCGAGATCACGGAAGGTCGCGCGATGGGGGTGTCGACCGATCCGTCGCGCCCGGGCGTCGTGGTGGCCCGGTTTCTCGTCGCGACGAACGCGGACGTGGACGAGGCCGTCGCCTGTGCGCGCCGCGACCTGGACGGCTGGCGGTCGCGTCCTGCCGGCGAGCGTGGCAACGTGCTGCGCCGCGCCGCCCAGCGCATCCGCGAGCGCCGGGGCGACCTGATGGGCATCGCCCTGGCCGAAGCGGGGAAAGTATTGCTCGAGTCCGACTCGGAGGTCTCCGAGGCCGTCGACTTCTGCGAGTTCTACGCACGCAGTGCCGGAGAACTCGCGAACTTGTCGGATGTGGAGGCGAGCGCCGCGGGCGTGGTCGCGGTGATCCCTCCCTGGAACTTTCCGATCGCCATCCCCTGCGGCGGGGTCGCAGCCGCGCTCGCGGCGGGCAACACCGTGATCCTCAAGCCCGCGCCCGAGACGGTCGCCACGGCGTGGCTTGTCTGCGAGTGCTTTTGGTCTGCAGGCGTGAGCCGCCGCGTCCTCCAGTTCGTGTACGGAGAGAATGACGGAGCGGCCACACACCTGACCACGCACGAGGGCGTGGACACGGTGATCTTCACGGGGAGCACGGCCACGGCCTTCCGCCTGCTCGATCTCGCTCCAGGAATGCCCTTATTGGCCGAGACGGGCGGCAAGAACGCCACCATCGTGACCGCTCTGGCAGACCGCCACCTGGCCATCAAGCACGTCGTGCAGTCGGCGTTCGGCCACGCCGGGCAGAAATGCTCGGCCACCTCTCTCTTGATTCTGGAGCGCGAGGTCTACAACGACGAAGCGTTTCGGCGCGCACTCTGCGACGCGGTCGAGAGCCTTCGCGTGGGCTCGGCCTGGGACCTCCGGACCACCGTCGGACCGCTGATCCGGCCGCCACGCGGTGCGCTGGAGCGCGCTCTGAAGGAACTCGAAACCGGGGAGTCGTGGGCAGTGCGACCGCGCCCGGTCGGGGACAACTCGTGCCTTTGGTCTCCCGGCATCAAGTGGGGAGTCTCGGCCGGAAGCTTCACCCACACGACCGAGTTCTTCGGGCCCGTCCTGGGGGTCCTGTGCGCGCAGAATCTCGACCATGCCATCGATCTCGTCCATCAGACGGGATACGGCCTCACGTCGGGACTCCAGAGCCTCGACGATCGCGAGCAGGAGCACTGGGCCCGGCGGGTGCGTGCGGGCAACCTCTACGTCAACCGTGGCACGACGGGCGCCATCGTGCTTCGGCAGCCCTTTGGCGGCATGGGCAAGAGCGCGGTGGGGCCCGGCCTCAAGGCAGGCGGTCCCAACTACGTGGCGCCGCTCATGCGCTTCCGCGAGAGCGACAACATCGGTGAGTGCGAAAGCGTCGAAGACGAAGACCTCGAGGCGCTGCTGGAAGAACTGACTCGACGCGAGGCACTCGCGGCCGAGGACCTGGCGAAGCTGCGCCGAGCGGCGTCGAGCTACGAGCGGGCGATGGCCGAGGAGTTCGGGCACGACCACGACAGCTTTCGCCTGATCGGCCAGGACAATCTGAGGCGCTATCGGGCGATCGGCCAGCTGCGGATCCGGGTCCATCCCGAGGACACCGGGTTCGACCTCTTCGCCCGCGTCATCGCCGCCCAGGTCACCCGCTGCGCCGCCATGCTGAGCTCATCTCCGATCGACTCGGGGCCGCTCGTTGCCCTCCTCCGCGACCTCACAAAGTCCTGGGCCGCACGCATCGAATTCGTGGAGGAGGCCGACGAAGAACTGGCCCAGGCGATTTGCAACGGTCAGACCGATCGCGTTCGGTACGCGGCATCGACCCGCGTTCCGGACGTAGTGCGCCGGGCCGCTGCGGAGACGGGCTTCTACCTGGCCACGGCTCCTGTGCTCGCGGCAGGCCGGATCGAGCTGCTCCACTACCTGCGCGAGCAGAGCCTTTGCGTGGACTACCATCGCTACGGCAATCTCGGTGCCCGCGCGGGCGAGCCCCGGGCTCCCGTCGCGTGAATCGTCTGATTCTCACCCCCCTGCGGATCAGGCCTTCTCGACTTCCACCCGGGTATCCCGGTCCGTATGGCTTGGCTGCATGGCGATGGCCATCGGCCGCAGGTGGAACTGTCCCCCGGCAAGCTCGACCGGGTTCAAGGGGGACGGGATCAGGTTCTGGAATCCCTTGCCTTCCCGGAACTGGAAGTTTTCCCAGGCGTGGTAGAGGATGAGCTGGCCGGGCTGCAGGGCCGGCGACAGCTTCGCCATCACGAAGAACGCGTCGAGGTCGTTGAAGACGCGGACCTGGTCGCCGTCCGTGATGCCGCGCACTTGTGCATCTTCGACGCTCACGTACATCACGGGCTGCCCGCGCTGCTGGCGCAGCATCAGCGAGTCGTCGCGCCAGGCCGCGTGGATGCTCCAGCGCGTATGTCCGCCCGTGAGGATCAGCGGGTAGTTGCCCCCCGCGGTCGGCGGAGCCTTGTGGATCGGGAGCGTCTCGTCCATCTCGTGGTAGAGCTCCTGATCGATGTAGAACTGCATGCGCCGCGAGAGCGTGGGGTAGGGCTCCTTGCCGAAGACGTGCTTGGTGAGCGGGGTGATGGTGTCGTCGGGGCGGATCTCGGTCGCCGTTCCAATCGAGCCTGCGCTCGAGCCGATGCCGGTGAAGCGTGCCCAGCCTCGCTTCTTGAGATCCGTCCACTTTACGCCTTCGAGATTGCTGGCCGATTCGAGCAGCGCCTCGGCCACCGCGTCATCGTCGGTAGGCCCAAAGCGGCCTTGGAATGAAAACCGGTCGTAGACGTCCAGGAGGCTGCGCTGGTTGCCCATCCTGTCCGTGAAGCCCGTGAGACCCCGCGCCGCGGCCCGCTCCTGCACGGCCTTGGTCAGCCGGGAGAGGATCTCCCAATCCGACTTTGCCTCGTAGAAGCTCGTGATCTTCTCTCCGGCGTGGATGAACGGCATGAGCGGCGTCACCCATTTATGCTCTGTTCGCTCGTACCAGGCCGCGACGGGCAGCACGTAATCCGAGCTCATCGCCGTCGAAGTCATGCGCCAGTCGAGCGTTACGACGGCACTGAGCTTCGGCCACAGGTTCTTCAGCAGCAGCGGATAGGAGCGGACGCGGCGTAGCGGATTGCTGCCATACACGAAGAGCATGCGCGGGTCGTTGCCGGGCTTCGGCCAGACGTACTGCCAGCCCTTCTCGAGGGACTCGGCCAGCACCTCGCGCACGGGGCGCTTCGCGTACGGATCCCATTCCTGCAGCTTCTCGCTGGCCTCGAGCAGTCCGCCGTGGACGTACCAGAAGAGGGCGCCCGAGCAGCCCATGCCCGCACCGACGCTGAGTGCGAGCCGGCTGCGCTCGTAGACGACCATCTCCTCGGTCCAACCCTCCATCACCTGCCGCCGCCACTCGCCCGGCAGCAGCTGCGCCAGGATCTTCACCCGTTCCTCGGCGGAGTAGAGGCCGAAGTAGAGCTTCTCGAAGCCGTCGTGGGTGAGGAACGGGAACGCGACGAAGCCGCTCCCCTTCTTGCCGTACTGGCCCGCCAGCGCGAAGACGAGGGCCTGGCTGCGCTCGATCAGGTTGCCGTGGTAGTACTTCGAGAAGTTGCTGGTGGTGACCATGGCCGCCGCCTTCGCGCGCGCCATCGCGCGAGCCAGCTCCCGGATCTGCGGAGCCGGCGTACCGCACTGCTTCGAGGCCTCCTCCGGCGTCAAGCCGCGGAGCTTCTCGCGGAGCAGCGTGAAGACCGGGCGGACCATGACCTTGCGTCCGTCGTGAAGCGTCGCCTCGAAGCGTCCCTCGAGCATGGGCTCGAGGTCGTCCAGGCGAAGGCTCCGGCGAGGCGCGAGCACGATGCCGCGCTTCGCATCGTAGAGGGTGAGCTCTTCGTCGCTCTCGCCCGCCTCGAGATCGGAGCGCCGCAGGTAGCAACTGTTGTCCTCGCGTACGAGCAGCGGCAGATCGGTCTGCTCGACCACGAATTTGTGATCGTAGAGGCCTTCTTCGATCAGCACGTGGGCCATGCCGAGGGCGAGGGCGGCGTCGGTGCCGGGCCGCACGGGGATCCACTGATCTGCGTGGACGGCAGAGGCACTGTAGTCGGGCGCGATGCAAACCAGACGCGCCCCCTTGTAGCGGGATTCCAGCAGGAAATGCGCATTCGGGATCTGGGTGAAGAGAGGGTTTCCGCCCCAGATCAGGATCAGGTCCGAGAAGAAGTAGTCGTCGGCGGAGCGCTCGAAGACGATCTTGCCGAAGGTCTCGCCCGCGCCGCGGTGGCCGTCGCCGATCTCGGTATTCATGTCGAGGGTCGTGCAGTCGAGGACCGTCGCCAGGAACTGCTGCGCCGCGGACATGGTGCCCATGGTGAAGAGCGGACCCACGTCCCAGACGATCCGGTCGCTGCCCTCGCCCGTGATGGTATCGAGCATCTGGTCGGCGATCTCGCCGACGGCCTGATCCCAGGAGATCCGCTGCCAGCGCCCGGAGCCGCGCTCGCCCACTCGCTTCAGCGGGAACTTGACGCGCGACGTGTCGTACATGCGCTCGCTGAAGCAGCCGCCCTTCTGGCAGCCGCGCGGGTTGAAGTCCGGTACGTCGGGGCGAGTCTGCGGATAGTCGGCCGCCTGCTCCTCGCGCCAGACCACGCCGTCCTTCACGTACACGTTCCAGGCACAGTGGGCCTGGTACCAGCAGTTGACGAAATGGGTGCTGCGCGCGACGCGATCCCAGGTCCAGCGCTCGCGGTAGACGTCCTGCCAGCCGCGGTAGGTCGGTGCCGCGATCGGTGTGGTCGGCTCCGTCGCGGGCGGCGCGGGCGCCTGCGGCCGCAGGTGCCGCAGGCCCAGTACCGCCGCGGCCCCGGCGGCCCCCACCACGGCGGCTGCTGCCAGAAACTTTCGGCGGCTGATTCGAGGGCCCCGCTTCTCCTCGCTCATCTGCTCGCCCACGCATCCCTCCCACCGCTTCCATACCCGAAGCTTCTCATACTCGAGGCTTCTCGTACCCGGCCTTGCCGCCGTGGAATAACCGCCCCTTGGGAGCATGCTGGGCGGGCTGGCGGCGAGGCATGACTGCCGTCATAGGGGGTGCGCGTCTGCTTCGATAAAGCTATTCCTCGGTTTCTGTACTGCGAGACGGGGCCCGCCGCCGGCGGCGCCGGCGGGGATCTTCGAGATGAGCGGTAACGAGGAGCTCGAGAGCGAGCTTCGCAGCTTCGTCGGCGCCGAGATCGGGCCTCCTGCGCTCGGCGCTGATCTCGTGAATGCGCCGATGATCCGCCACTGGTGCGAGATCCTCGGCGACATGAACCCCGCCTACACGGATCCCGAGGCAGCAGCCCGCAGCGTCCACGCCGGTCTCGTGGCGCCGCCCACGATGCTCCAGGTCTGGACCATGCCGGGCGTTGCTAAGCCAGGCGCAGCGACGCCCACCGATCGGCAGCAGGAGCTGCACGCGCTGCTCACGGCCCACGGCTACAGCTCCGTGGTCGCCACGAACTGCGAGCAGGTCTACGAGCGCTATCTCCGCCCCGGCGACTGCGTGAGCTCGACCACGGTGATCGAGTCGATCTCTCCGGAAAAGACCACCGGTCTCGGCACGGGTCGCTTCATCGACACGCGCACCACGTATCGGGACGCGCGGGGCGAGCGGGTGGCGTCGATGACCTTCCGCGTGCTGAAGTTCAAGGCGGCGCAGCCCGCGCAGGCTGCAGCGCCCGCGGCATCGGCGGCAAAGCCGCGGCGGCTGCGGCCCCTGCGCGCCCACGACAACGCCTGGTGGTGGGAGGGCATCGAGCGCGGCGAGCTGCTGATCCAGCGCTGCAGCGACTGCGGAAAGCTGCGGCATCCCCCGCGGCCGATGTGCGGAAATTGCCAGTCGCTGCGCTGGGACAGCGTCGCCGCGAGCGGGCGAGGCGTCGTCTACAGCCACGTCGTGATGCACCATCCGCCGATTCCGGGCTACGGCTTCCCCCTGGCGGTCGCCGTCATCGAGCTCGAGGAAGGCACGCGTCTGGTATCGAACGTGGTGGGCTGCACGCCGGAAGCGGTGCGCATCGGGATGGCGGTGGAGCTCGAGATCCAGCATGTGGACGAGGAGCTGCGGCTCCCGCTGTTCCGTCCCGCGAGCGAGAAGCAAGGAAAGCTCGGAGAGGTCGGATGAGCCGTCCGACGCTGCGCTTCGAATCGGTACGGGAGGGCGAGAGCCTGCCCGAACTCTCGATTCCGCTCACCAGCACGTTGATCGTCGGTGGCGCGATCGCCTCCCGGGATTTCATGCCGGTCCACCACGACCGATCCGCTGCGCAAGCTCAGGGGATGTCCGACGTGTTCATGAACATCCTCACCACCAACGGGCTCGTGGGCCGCTACGTCACCGACTGGGCCGGCAGCGACGCCATGCTCCAGCGTGTGGCCATCAAGCTCGGAGCGCCCAATTTGCCCGGCGACAGCATGACCTTCTCCGGCCGCGTCGTCGCGCGCGACGAGGCCGAGCGAGCCGTCGACGTGGAGATCACGGGGCGCAACTCCTGGGGCAATCACGTGACCGGCACGGTCCGCGTGCGCCTGCCGTAGCGAGGAGATCATGGCAAGGACGCTCCGCGACGCGGCGGCCATCGTCGGCATCGGGCAGACCGAGTTCTCGAAGAACTCCGGCCGCTCCGAGCTG
>CAYGXT010000061.1:0-11212 GCA_964353695.1 uncultured Myxococcaceae bacterium | reverse complement strand
TCGGGGCGATCGCCTATCCGGCCGGGGCCTGCATTCCGCAGCAGGTGGCGATCTCCGACGATGTCTTCCTGCCGGGGCTCCGAGCGCTGGTAGGCCGCGTGCACGCCCACGGGGCAAAGGCTGCCATCCAGCTCCAGCACGCCGGGAAGGTCGCGACCCAGGACATCGCGGCAGGGCGTCCGCTCTGGGTGCCTTCGGCAGTCACAGGAAAGCTCGGCGACCTGATGAACGATCTCGCGCCGCAGGAGATCGCTGCGATCACCGCATCATTCTCGAGGCCCGGCGCGAAGCTGGCCTTCCACGAGATGACGAAACAGGATGTGGCGACCCTCGTCGCATGGTTCGTGGACGCCGCCGACCGTGCGCGCCGCGCCGGCTTCGACGGCGTCGAGATCCACGGCGCTCATGGCTACCTGCTCTCGTCCTTCCTCTCCCCGGCCTCGAATGCGCGCAGCGACGAGTACGGCGGAGAGATCGAGAACCGCGCGCGGCTACTGTGCGAGGTGATCCGCGCGGTCAAGGAGCGCGTGGGAGGCGAGCTCGCCGTCTGGGCGCGTCTCGATGCGAAGGAGTTTCGCGTCGAGAACGGCATCACCCTCGAGGGCGCGCAGCGAGCCGCGGAACTTGCCGCGGACGCCGGAGCCGACGCGATCCACGTAAGCGCCTACGCTGACCCGACCTGTGGCGTCGCCTTCACCGATGCACCGCTCGTCCATGAGCCGTGCGGCTACGTCGAATTCGCCGAGCAGATCAAGCGCCGCGTCCGGATCCCGGTGATCGCCGTGGGGCGCATCGAGCCTGACGAGGCCAATGCAATCGTTCGAGAAGGGAAGGCGGACTTCGTCGCCATGGCGCGAGGGCTGCTCGCTGACCCCGCGCTGCCGCGCAAGCTCGCGGAAGGCCGGCCCGAGGACGTCCGGCCCTGCATCTACTGCTACACGTGCGTGGGAAGGATCTTCCTGAACGAGCACGTCGCTTGCGCTGTCAACCCCGCGACAGGGAGAGAGGACGAGTTCGAGATTGCAGCGGCAAAGCAGCCGAGGCGGGTGTTGGTGGTGGGCGGCGGGCCGGCCGGCATGGAGGCGGCCAGGATCGCGGCGCTTCGCGGCCATCGCGTGACGCTCTGCGAGAAGAGCCAGTGGCTGGGAGGCACGCTCCACTTCTCGTCGCTGGTCTACGAGCCCAACGGCCGTCTGGTACGGCACCTCGAGGCGCAGCTCCGAAAGACTGGTGTTGAGATCCGGCTCGGCGTGGAAGTGACGCTGGATCTGGTTCGTGAGATCGCTCCCGATGTCGTGCTCGTCGCGACGGGTGCGCGGCGCGAGGCGCCGGCGATCCCGGGCTCCGAGCGTGCGAACGTGCTCTCGGGGGACGACCTGCGAAGCCTGCTGACGGGAAGCGATCCGGACGTGGCCCGGGAGAAGCTCTCGCTCGTGCAGCGCGCCGTTACGAAAGCCGGACGTCTCGTGGGCGCGACGCAGGACATGGCGCTCGCCCGCGAGCTCAGCCGCCGCTGGATGCCGCTCGGACATCGCGTCGTGATTGTCGGCGGGAGCCTCGTGGGCGTCGAGTTGGCAGAGTTCCTCTCCGAGCGCGACCGCGAGGTGACCGTGCTGGAAGAGGGGGCGACACTCGCGCCCGAGATGGCACTCCCGCGGCGCTGGCGCGCTCTCTTCGAGGCGCGCGCACACGGGGTTCTCTTTCTGACGGGGGTGCGTATCCTGGCAATCGACGACGCCGGAGTGCTCTACCTCGACGCGTCCGGCGAGCGGAAGACCGCCCCCGCCGACCATGTGATCCTCGCCGTGGGTGCGCGCGAAGACCGCTCGCTCGGAGAGGCGCTTCGCGGCCTCGCTGTCGAGGTTCAGCTGCTCGGAGACTGCGACGGCGTCGGATATGTTCAGGGTGCGATGCTCAGTGCCGCTCGCGTGGCCGGAAGCGTCTGAGATCATACGACCCGATCAGGGTCAGGAGGCATTGCTTGCGCTTCTCTTATGCGGAATCGATGTGCGATGTATCTCACTATGTGCCTCTCGTGCGCGCGGCCGAAGACTCCGGATGGAGCTCTTTCATCGTCCCCGACAGCCTCTGCTACCCGAAGCTTTCCGATAGCCGTTACCCGTACACGCCCGATGGAGACAGGCGCTTCCTCGAGGACAAGCCGTTCATCGAGCCCTTTTCGCTGATTCCGGCGCTCGCGGCGCTGACGGAACGGCTGCGCTTCACGACCTTCGTCGTAAAGCTCCCGATCCGGCATCCGGTGTTGGTCGCCAAGCAGGCGACATCGGTCGCTGTCCTCTCGAACGATCGCTTCGGCTTCGGCGTCGGCCTCTCGCCCTGGCCCGAGGATTTCGCGGTAACCGGAACCGACTGGAAGACGCGGGGCCCGCGCATGGACGAGATGATCGAGATCGTGCGAGGACTCTCAGGCGGGGAGTTCTTCGGCTACGCAGGGAAGCACTACCGTTTCGATCCCATTCGTCTGTGCCCGGTGCCGAAGCGGCCGATTCCGATCCTGGTGGGCGGACACGCCGAGCCGGCGCTCCGGCGCGCAGCGCGGCTCGGCGACGGCTGGATGCACGCGGGGGGAGATCCTGAGCAGCTCGGAAAGATGCTCGCACGGCTCGAGGCTCTGCGGGCGGAGTACGGGCGTGACAAGCTTCCCTTCGAAGTGCACGTCATCTCGCTCGACGGCTACACGCTGGACGGCGTAAAGCGGCTCGAGGAGATGGGCGTTACGGATGCGATCGTCGGCTTCCGCAACGCCTACGAGAAGGATACTCAGACGGTGCAGCAGAAGGTCGATGCGCTTCGCCGCTTCGCCGATGTCGTGATCGGAAAGGCATAGCCTGCCATGGTGCGTCACGATGAGCTGCATGCGTCGGACGTGCGCCCCGCGTCTCGAGTTGCGCGCTGGGACCGGGAGGCGGACGTCGTGGTCGTGGGCCTCGGATGCGCCGGCGCCTGCGCGGCGATCGCGGCGCGCGATGCAGGCGCGGACGTCCTCGTACTCGAGCGCGCTGCTTCGGGTGGCGGAACCTCCGCGCTCTCCGGAGGCCTGCTCTACCTGGGCGGCGGCACGCCCGTGCAGAAGGCCTGCGGCTTCGACGATACGCCGGAAGAGATGCAGCGATTCCTCGTGGCCGCGTGCGGTCCTGGAGTGGACGAGGCGAAGGTGCGCGTCTACTGCGAGCAGAGCGTCGAGCACTTCCATTGGCTGGTGCGACAGGGAGTTCCCTTCAAGGAGAGCTTCTGGCCGCAGCCGTCGATGGAGCCGCCCGGGGACGACTGCCTGGTCTACTCGGGCGGCGAAGACGCCTTTCCGTTCGACCGCATCGCGCGTCCCGCTCCGCGTGCGCATAAGCCCAGGCATCCCGCTGCGGCGGGCGGCTTCTTGATGCAGAGGCTTCTTGCCGCCGTCGAGCGGAGCGGCGCGCCCGTGGTCGCCGACGCGCGCTGCGAGACTCTCGTCGTCGAGGCAGACGGCCGTGTCGTCGGATTGGTCGTTCGAAAGAGTGGCGCGGAGTGGCTCGTCGGTGCGCGGCACGGCGTGGTGCTGACCGCGGGAGGCTTCGCGAACGATGCCGCAATGCTCGCGCGACAAGCGCCGCTGCTCTCTCGCTGCAGCTGGAAGCTCGCGGTCGAGGGCGACGACGGGCGCGCGATCCGTATGGCGATGGGCGCAGGGGCGGACATTGCCCGCATGGAAGCCGGCGAGGTTGCGCTCCCGATCGCGTTTCCGAATCGGTTCGGGGGCGGCATCCTCGTCAACCGTTTTGGGCAACGCTACGTGAACGAGGACACCTACGCTGGACGCATCGGGCAGGAGACGCTGCTGCGACAGGACGGCGAGGCATGGTTCGTCGCCGACGAGCCGATCTACGAGCGAGACTTCGCCGGCATCCCAGCGACGCACGTGGAAGAGAGCATCGCCGATCTCGAGCGCGGCATGGGGCTGCCGGAGGGCGCCCTCGTTGCGACCGTCGAGTTCTACAACCGGCATGCGGCGCGCGGCGAAGATCCGTTGCTCCACAAGAAGGCGTCCTTTCTTACGCCGCTGAGCCGGGCGCCCTTCGCAGCGATCGACTGCCGTCCCGGGTCGCTGCAGTGGGCGACCTTCACGCTCGGTGGGCTGCGTACGGCTGCGACGGGTGAGGTGCTCGACCCCGACGGCGAGCCGATCGCCGGGCTATGGGCCGCCGGGCGCACCACGCTGGGGATCGCCGCCGCGGGCTACGTGAGCGGCATCTCGCTCGGCGACGCGAGCTTTTTTGGGCGCAGAGCGGGAAGGGGCGCGGCGACGTCGCGCAGCTGACGTCGAGGCGATCCTCGATCGAGCCGCTCCGCGAGGGAAGCGCCAGCGCGACGCTCAGGATCCCGTTCGCTCAGGGAGCGACCTCGTCCACCAACCCCCAGCTCAGCGCAGTCAACGCGTCGATCCGGGCCCCGGAGAGTGCGAGCCACGCAGTACGCTGTCGCCCGATCCGGTACGGCAGGCTCACGGTTCCCCCCGCACCTGGCACGAGGCCCATCGCCAGCTCGGGAAGCTGAAAGTACGCGTCCGCGCTGGCCACGACATGGCGCGCGAAGGCCGGCAGCTCGGCCCCCGCTCCGACACAGGTACCCTGTACCACGACGCGCACCCTCTCCGCGCAAGCCGCGAGCAGGCGCGGCACGTTCCGCGTGGAGCGAATGAGGTGCGCGGTCGCGGGGTCGGGCAGGGTGCCGAACTCTGTCAGGTCGCCGCCGCTCGAGAACGACGCTCCGGCTCCCTTCAGGTGGATCTCGACGATGGATGCATCCGATGCCGCGACGTACAGCGCCTCTGCCAGCGCGTCGCGCATCTCCACCGAAAAGGCGTTGTGCCGCTCTGGCCGGTTGAGCACCAGGACAAGTCGATCGTCGCTGCGATCCACGAGGACCGCAGGCCCGCTGCTGGCTGCGGCGTGCTCGCGTGGCGGGTTGGCCTGCCGCCACGCAGTGAACTCGGGCCCTGCCTGAAGCGTCGAGTATACGAGCGACTCCGCGACGAGTGCATCGTGTAGGCCCAGCCCGTCGCCCAGCCGGAGCAGCTGCGCGAGCAGGGTCGCTGCGATCGGCATGCGGGACACCGTCGCGAAGACCGGCGCGGCCTCCGCCTCGGACGTTGCGACCACGTCGAAGCAGTCGAGCAGCTCCGCCGCCGCAGGGCTCACGTCTCCCCCGCACAGAGCGACGCTGGGGCAGACGAGCCCGGCGAGCGTTGCACGGGCTGTGGCGATCCGCTCAGCGTTCGGATCTCCTGCGCCCGAGTCGAGGTCCACGGCGAAGGCTCCCGCACGAGCCAGCGCGGATTGCTCCTCGAGGGCGTACGGAGACGTCAGGCAGTCGATGGCCTCGGCGAGGGAGAGAACGGTGGCAAGGGGCTTCATACTTACGGCGATTCTCCTGCCAGCTCCGCCTTCACGCGCCGGCGAAGTAGCTTTCCCGTCTCGTTATAGGGGAGCTCGTCGCGGAACTCGATGCGCTGTGGCGTGCGCGACGAGCGAAGCCGATCGCGCACCCACTGCTGGAGCTCCGCGACGCTAGTCTGCTTGCCGGGCGCGAGCACAATCGCGGCGGCGACCGCCTCTCCCCATTGCTCGTCGGGAATGCCGACGACCGCGCAGTCTGCTACGGCCTCGTGCTCGAGCAGCACTTCTTCGATCTCGCCCGGCGACATATTCTCACCACCACGAACGATCACGTCATCGATGCGTCCGTCGAGAAAAAGATAGCCGTCTGCATCGACGAAGCCGCCATCGCGAGTCGGAAACCATCCCTCGCGATCCAGCGTCGAGCCTTTGCCCAGATACTCGCCCGAGACCTGCTCCCCGCGCACGCAGACCTCGCCGTGCCGGCCTGGCTCGAGACGCCGGCCCTGCATGTCGCGGATCTCGACCTCGACGCTCGGCAGCGGGCGCCCCACGGAGCCGAGGCGCCGTCGCACCATGGGTTCGTCGCTCGCTGCGGCCGTGCGGTGCTCTTCAGGGCCGAGGACCGCGATCGTGGAGCTCGTCTCGGTGAGTCCGTAGGCGTTCGTGAAGTCAGCTCGTGGGAAAAATCTCATTGCGCGTTCGATTACCGGCAGCGGCATCTTGCCGCCCCCGTAGGAGAGCGCCCGAAGCTGGGGGAGGTCGACGTTCGCGCTCTCCGAGAGGGCATCCACGATCCGCCCGAGCATCGTCGGAACGACGAATGCGTGCGTGACACGCTCGCGCCGCGCCGTCTCGATCCAGGCTTCCGCGGAGAAGCCCGGGAGCTGCACGATGCGCCGGCCCGCGTAGACCGAGCTAGCGATCGCCGCCATTCCCGCAATATGGTAGGGCGGCACGCTCACGAGCGTCGCCTCGTCCTCGCCGGCCGCACCAAATTCTACCGAGCCGAGGATGTACGAAACGAGGTGCTTGTGCCGGATCACGGCCGCCTTCGGCGCGCCGGTGGTTCCGCTCGTGAACAGCAGGACGGCGATGGCGTCGGGATCCATGGGCCAGTTCGCCTCGCGCGCCGGCGTACCGAGTGCGCGGGAGAGCAGGGCGTCGTTTGGCACGACGGTCGTCCGGGGGAGTCTCGCGAGTGCGCCTGCTCGCTCGGGCGATGTCAAGAGGAGCGACGGGGCGATGCGCTCCGCGAGCGCCTCGATCTCGGCGTCTGCCAGGCGGTAATTGAGGGGTACGAAGGGCCGCCCCGCCCAGGCGCTCGCGAACAGCCCCACCGGCACCGCGAGGCTATTCACGTCCAGCACGGCCGCGTTCTCACAGCCCGACGCCTCGATCTCTGCCGCCACTGCGCCGGCCGCTGCAAAAAGCTGCTCGTACGTCAGCTCGTCGGCGCCGCAGCGCACCGCGACGCGATCGCCGAAGCCCGCGACGGCCATCTCGAGCAGCATCATGAGGTTCATGCGTCAGTCCGACGACGGGAGCGGTTTCGCTTCCTTGAGGACGAGCGCCGCGCCATCCACTGCGAGCGACCCCTCGCCCGCCTTGATGCAGAGCAGCTCGAGCTTGCCTTCCGCGCCCACGTAGCGCTTGCCGAGCGTCGTGCCCTTGGCCGCCTCGGGCGAGACGGCGAGCCCCGCGGGCGGCGCAGCCGCCACCTCGATCAGGGGATGTCCGCCGCAGCGGACATCGACGTCCGCATCCGGAGCGGCCACGACCATCACCTGCGTGTTGCATACCGCGCTCTTCAGCCGAGTTCCCGTCTTGAGCCGAGCCATGGTCTTGCCTCCAGAGAAAAAATGATGATCGACGGGAGCCTCTACTTCTCTCCGCTCTCGCCCTCGCCCCAGCCCTCGCGGAGAGGCACCAGGAAATGCATCGTGAGCCGTCGCGAGGCGAACTTCCAGCCCTCGCCGGCGCGAATGTAGCGGTCTTCATAGCAGCCGGAGCCGATCAGGCTCCTTCCCTCTCGCGTCGCGCGCAGGTCGAGATGGCAGGTGCCCGTCGCGAAATCGGCATTCAGATCGATCAGGTGGTCGTGCACGAAGGGTTGGAACGTGGAGCCAGGAAGAATCGCGCGGTAGGCGTCACGGATCGCCGCACGGCCAACGAGCGGGGGCCGATCGCCGGTATCCATCACGCCGTCGTCCGCGAAAAGGGCAGCGGCCCCATCGGAATCCTTGCGCCAGATGCAATGCGCATAGCGGCGCACGAGGTCGCGGATCGCCTCGAGATCGAGGAGTCTCCGAACGGCCGCCTCGGTAAACTCGCTCAAGACGGCAGCTCCAGCGCTTCGGCAACGATTTCTGCGATGTCCATCGCCCGCGTCGAGCGCTCAGGGTCGACGGCAGCGAGTGCGTCCTCGAACATCTGCATGCAGAACGGGCAGGAGACTGCGGCGGTTTTTGCGCCGGAGGCTTTCACCTCCTCGACCCGCATCCGGTTGATGCGTGTCTTCGGATCGTCGTCCATCCAGGCGAAGCCTCCGCCGGAGCCGCAGCAAAGGGCGCGCGACCGATTGCGCGGAAGCTCCTCGAAGCCGCCGTCCGTCGAGAGCGCGCGCAGAACCTCTCGCGGCGCGTCGTAGACCTCGTTGTGGCGCCCGAGATAGCAGGGATCGTGGTAGGTGAGAGAGTCGAGCGTCTTCGGGAGCTGCAGCCGTCCCGAGCGTACGAGTTCCGCAATCAGCTCGCTGTGGTGTACGACCTCGAACTTGCCGCCGAGGTCGGGGTACTCGTTCTTGAGCGTGTTGAAGCAGTGGGGGCAGGCCGTGACGATCTTCCGGACGCCGTAGCGCTCGAGCGTCTCGAGGTTCGTCTTCGCGCAGACCTGGAACGTGACCTCTCCGCCCACCCGGCGGGCGGGGTCTCCCGAGCAGCACTCCTCCGAGCCGAGCACGGCAAAGTCGACGCCGCCGGCGCGGAGCACCTTGGCGACCGCTCGCGTGACCTTCACGTTGCGGTCGATCATGGCGCCGGTGCAGCCAACCCAGAAAAGCCACTCGGCGCTCTTGCCATCGCCGAGGCGCTTCACGTCGAGGTCCTCGAACCACTCTTCCCGGTCTCGGGTCGACCCGACCCAGGGGTGCATGCGGTCGTCCATGCTCTTGAGGAGCTGCTGAACTTCCTCGCTCATGCGCGAGTCGGTCATGACCAGCGCGCGGCGCATGTCGACGATCTTCGGCACGTGCTCGATGTAGACCGGGCATTCTTGTTGACAGGCGCCGCAGGTGCGGCAGCCCCAGAGCTCGACCTCCAGCACGGCCGGTTGTGGGCCGTCGCCACCGGCAACGCCGTAAAGAGGCGCGAGCTCGGGGGAGGGCGGGTCTGCTTCGGCGTTGCGTGCTGCGAGCAGGGCCTCTCCGACCGCCGTCAGGTTCTGCTTCAGGTCCCGGATGAGCTTGCGCGGCGAGAGCGGTACCCCGCTCAAATGCGCGGGGCAGACCTCTTCGCAGCGCCCGCAATTCATGCAGGCGTCGAGGTCGAGCAGGGCCTTCCAGGAGAATGCGTCGATGCGCTTGGTTCCGAGCCGCTCGAGGGCGTCCGGGTCGGATTCGGCCAACTCGTCCACGTCCGCGTGGACCAGGCGCCCCGTCGGGCCCAGGTTGCGCAGAAAGATGTTCGCCGTGCCGTAGAAGACGTGCGCGAGCTTTCCCCAGGCGAAGTAGCCGAGGAAGGCGAACGCGGTGACGGCGTGGAACCACCAGACGATGCGGTGCGCTGAACGGAGCCCGGGTTCACCGAGCCCGGAGAGAGCCTGTGCGACGACCCAGCCGCCGGGCGACCAGCGGGCGAGATTCGGCTGCTGCACGAGCTCGGTCGTCGCAATGCGGAGCCCCTCGATGACGAAGCCCTGCAGGAAGACGAGGAGCAGAAGGCCGAGGGCGATCCAGTCATCGAGCACCGAGTGCAGGCGCGCGGGGCGAATGACCGCGCGGCGCCAGAGCAGGAGCCCAAGACCTGCGATTGCGAGCAGACCGAAGACGTCCGAGAGCAGCGAGTACCAGAGGTAGTAGGTTCCCCGCAGGAACTGGATCCCCGTCCAGTCCTGAACGGCGATGTTCGCGGTAGCGAAGACCTCGGCGAGGAAGCCGTAGAAGAGCAGCAGGTGCGCGAGGCCCGGTACGGGGTCCCGCAGAGGGCGCCGCTGGCCGAAGACCTCCGCGAGCAGCCCCAGCAGACGCTCGCCGACGCGGTCGCGTCGCTCCTCGTGATCCCCGAGCCTCCAGAGGCGGACGCGCTTCCAGATCCCCCAGGCGAGAAAGCCCGCGGCGACCGTGGCGAAGGCGTAAATCAGCCCTCCGCCGACGATGTTCCAGTAGATCTCGCGGGTGGGCACCGTGGCTGGCCTTCCGTGCTTGAAAATATACGATACGTCGCGTATAGAAATACTCCAGCGACGAGCGATGGCCTTCTCCGCGGGCTGATTCCGCCAGGAGAGCGCTCTTCGCCCTGTGGATGAGACCGGAGCGGCGGGCATGGCGATCGAGATCCGGGAGACGTTTCGAGTCGCGGCGCCCGTCGATCGCGTATGGGCGCTGCTCCTGGACCCGGCGCAGATCGTGGGCTGCATGCCGGGAGCATCCCTCGACGAGGTCGTCGACGAGCGCACCTTTCTTGGGAGCGTTCGCGTCAAGCTGGGCGCCATCTCGGCGGGCTACAAGGGCCGTATTCGCTTCGACGAGGTCGACGAGGTCGGACATCGGGTACGCGCCATCGCCGAGGGGCGTGAGACCGGTGGCGGGACGGCCCGGGGGACGCTCACCAGTCGGCTCTCGGCGCTTCCCGATGGGGGGACCGAGGTGATCGCCGAGGCGAGCATCGATCTCACCGGAAAGGTCGTGCAGGTCGGGCGCGGGATGATTCAGGGTGTCTCGGCCCAGCTCTTCAAGGAGTTCGTCGCAAGGGTTCGCGCGAAGCTCGAATGGCCGGGCGTCGAGCCAGCGCTGGCGGCGGGGACGCTGAAGCCCTCGATCGCGCAGGGCGACTCCATCCGCATTCTGCCTCTCGTGCTCGGCGCACTCTGGGCGTCGATCGCGCGACTGTTCCGGCGGCTGATCGGCCGCCCGGCCCTCTGAGAGCCTGCGGGCTTCGGAGCGTGAGAGAATGACCGCAAGGTTCGAGGGAGGCAATCGTTCATGGCGCGCTATCTGGTAGCCTGCGACGCCGGCGGCACGATGACGGACGTGATCGTGGTCGACGAGCGCGGCCGCTTCGTCATCGGCAAGGCGCCGACCACCCGCTACGACGAGAGCGTCGGCTTTATGGAGTCGCTCGACGAAGCGCTCTCCTACCTGAAAATCGGCAAAAAGGAGCGTCCGGCTTTTTTTAGCGCTGTCGAGACGGCCATCTACACCGGAACCTCGATGCTCAATGCGCTCCTCAATCTCGACGGCCTCCCGACGGGCCTGATCGTGACGCGCGGCTTCGAGGACATGATCGTCCAGGGGCGCGGCTCGCAGAGCTTCATCGATTGTCAGTGGTCCGAGATCACGCACATGCAGTATCGGAAGCACCGCGTACCGCTGGTGCCACGCCGGCTCACGCGGGGGGTTACGGAGCGCATCGACCTCTTCGGACAGGTCGTGATTCCGCTCTACGAGCACGAGGTGGAGCGGGGAGTTCGAGAGCTTCTCAGCGAAGGAATCGAGGCGCTGGCGATCGTGTTCCTCCAGTCGTTCACCAACGACTCGCATGAGCAGCGCGCCGCGGAGATCGCGCGCCGCGTGATCCGCGAGGCGGGGCGGACCATCCCGG
>CAYGXT010000060.1:0-11377 GCA_964353695.1 uncultured Myxococcaceae bacterium | reverse complement strand
GAGCTGCGCCCTCTGCTCGGTACCCACGGCGCTCGCAATCGTCCTGGCTTCGGGCCAGCGCTTCGAGGAGAGTCTCCTCAGCGCGATCCGTCTCGGGCGCGACGCCAGCACCGTTGGCGCACTCGTCGGTGGCCTCGCGGGCGCTGCCGGCGGCGAGGCAGCGATTCCCATGGGCTGGCGCGGCGTCGTGGGCTGGGAGGTGCTCGTGGCCTGGGCAGACGCGCTCGCCTGCTGCACCTCGCCTGCAGATCCAGCGGCTCGTCCCGCCGAGGACTGCCCTGGACCGCAGGATCTTCCCGACATTCTCGCCCTGGAGCAGCGGCTTACGCAGAGCCCGATGCGTGAGGAAAGCCCGCTCCTGCGCTAGGGTTTTCGGCCCCATGCCGGGCACGCCCGGCCGCCAGCGGAGAACTCTCGATGCGCAAGTCCCCCTCCCTCGCCGTGGCCGGAGTCACCGGCGCCGTGGGCCAGGAGTTCCTCCGGATCCTGGAGGAGAGGCGCTTCCCCTTCTCGTCGCTTCGGCTTCTCGCGAGCAAGCGCTCGGCCGGCAAGACGATCGACTTCCTGGGGAAGACCTACACGGTGGAGGAGCTGACGGAGGACTCCTTCGACGGCATCGACCTCGCGCTCTTCTCGGCCGGTGGCTCCATCAGCCGCAAGTTCGCGCCGATCGCGGCGAGCAGGGGCTGCGTGGTGGTGGACAACTCGTCCGCCTTCCGCATGGATCCGAAGGTGCCCCTCGTCGTACCCGAGGTAAATCCGGAGGACATCGCGAAGCACGAGGGCATCATCGCCAACCCGAACTGCTCCACCATCATCATGAACGTCCCCGTCTGGCCGCTGCACCGGGCCGCGGGCGTGAAGCGCGTGGTGGTGAGCACCTACCAGGCCGCTTCGGGCGCGGGCGCCGCCGCCATGCGCGAGCTCGAGCAGCAGGCGCATCAGTGGTCGCGGGGCGAGGAGATCACGAGCGAGATCTTCCAGCGCCAGTACATCTGGAATCTCTTCAGCCACAACTCGAAGATCGATCCCGTGACGGGCTATAACGAAGAAGAGACCAAAATGCTGAAGGAGACCCGGAAGATCTTCCACGACGATGCCATCCGCGTGACCGCCACCTGCGTTCGCGTGCCGGTGCTGCGGGCTCACTGCGAGTCGATCAACCTGACCTTCGCGCGTCCTCTCACCGAGGAGCAGGCGCGGAAGATCCTGGCCGAGGCTCCCGGCGTCGCGCTGATGGACGATCGCGAACGCAACCGGCACCCCGAGCCGCTGCACGCCTCGGGCAAGGACGACGTCTTCGTGGGCCGGATCCGCCGCGACCTGTCGCAGGACGAGGGCTACGGACTCGACCTCTTCGTGTCAGGCGACCAGATCCGCAAGGGCGCGGCGCTGAACGCCATCCAGATCGCGGAGCGGCTGCTGGCGTAGCGCCAAGTCGAAAAGACTCGCGAGTTTTTTTCGACAGTAGGCAAGAATTCCCTTGGTCTTGGGCGCAGCGTCCGAAAGCGCTCTACCTCGCTGCCGCCGTCCGCGCCGATCTCGCCCGCAAGATTTTCGGGCGTGGAAAGCGGATCGCCTTTCGGAACTGCTGGACCACCGGCAGCGCCTCGAGCCACGGCGAAGCGTCGGCCCTCGCGGGGTCCCCCTCGCAGATCTTTCCTGCGAAGCCTTCGGGAATCTGGCTGTATAGCCGCGGCGGATCTTCGCTCTCGTCGAGGTAGTGGTACTCGTAGCCCGGAGGCGAGAGATCGTCGTCGGCATTCACATCGATGCTGCGGACGCCGTAGCTCGTGAGCTCGGTCGTGAGCGCCTGGGGAGGCACGATCCAGACGTGCCTCGGCGCGGCGACGAACTGGTACTGGATCTTCTGGTTCTTCGAGAGGATGCGGAACTTCCGGATCTCGCCTCCGTAGATGCTGCTGCGCGAGCCATCGACCTCGAGGATGCCCCGCTCGAAGTCCGGCTCGTAGCCCCGTGCGAACCGAAGTGATGCAGGATCGTTTCTGCGTGCGAACCACGCGACGGGCTCGCCGCCGTGGATGAGATTGCGTGGATCGGAAGCGGCCCTTCGTCTCGGGGCCACGAAGTCACGGTAGGGCTCGATGCGGTCGTCAGGCGCGCGGCGCAGCACGAGACCAATCGCGCGCTCGTCTGTCTTCACGCGCGAGGCCATACGGCTGACGAGGTCCAGCGCGGGCTGGATCTCGAGCGGAAGATTCGTCGTCTCCTCGGCGCTGTAGAGAGCGACTTCTCCACTCTCCTCCTTCACGCGCTTCAGATCCCCCTTGCCGATCCAGTTCTCGGACTCCGACTGGGCGAAGTGGCTGGCCGAGCGCCACACGAGCGTCGCATCCTTGTAGAAGTAGCGCGGAAACAGCTCGCGCCGGTGGGGCGCGAGATCGCGATCCGCCTCGAGCAGCACGTAGGCGACGAAGAACCGTGCATTCGGCTCCTGCCGGAGCCGGGCCAGATAGAAGACGGTGTCGAAGAGCCGCAGCTTGTGCCGGGGCACGTAGCCCTGGGAGAGCAGGCTCCCGGGCCTCGCCTTCGCCCGGCCGGCGGGCCGGATCCGCGCGCCGGCCTCGACGAGAGCCCTGAATTCTCTCTCGACCTGTCGGGGCTCGAGAGCGCAGGGGCGGATTCCAGCTTCGATCCGGGTCTCGAGCATCGGCTCCCTCTCGCGGCTTCGCTGTACCCGCTGCGCCGGGCTCCCGGGCTTGCGGTGCGGCTTGGTTGAACGGTACACCGCCAGCGTAGCCGCAGAGGGCAAGACCATCTCGTCCTATCCCCACGCCTCGATCGGATCCTGTGCCGGCGAGCGGGCTCCTACTCGCTCAGCCACTTCGGATTGTTGATGCGGAGCGCCTCGACGAGCGAGAGGCGCAAATGCTCGAGCAGCGCCGGATCGTCGAGAGGCATGCCGCCGCTGCGGATCATCTTCGCCAGCTCGCGGCTGAGATCGTCTCGGCTGCCAGCGTGACCGAGAAGGGCCGCAAGCCGCTCGCGCTCGGCCTCGGCCTGCGCCGGCGCGAGCTCGAGCTCGCGGCGCATCTGGGAGAGGACATTCACCGTCACGCGGCATTGGAAGCGGTGATAGCCAGTGAGCGTCGGCAGCAGCTCTCGCTCCAGGTAGTCGATGGCCGCATCCAGCAGCACAGGCGCTTCGGGCTTGCTCGCCGGCACGTTCAATCCCTCCCCGTGACGAGGTCGAGGAAGTCGAGGAGCGGCTCCTCGATGCGGCGTCCGATCGCGACGGCCTCGACGTTGCCTCGCGCTCCATGCAGGTAGCCGAGCCCCTTGCCCATGCACATCAGCGCCCACTTGATACAGCCGAAGGCCTCCCAGAAGCGCACGTGGGCGGGATCGACGGCGCCGCCACCCGCCTTCTCGTAGGCCTCGAAGAGATCCTCACGCCTTCCGAAGCCCCCGACTGGGAGCGGCCCTCCAAAGCGCCACGTCTTCACGCAGAGCCACGCCAGATCCAGCATCGGATCGCCGCACTGCGCGAGCTCCCAGTCGAGGATGCAGCGTACGCCGTCTTCGCCGACGATCAGGTTCCCGTTGCGAAAGTCTCCGTGCACCACGGTCGTGCGCGGCTGCTGCGGAAGATTCTCCGAGACCCAGCGCAGGCCGAGCTCGAGGGCGGGCAGCGGATGATTGAAGGCGTCGGCGAGCATGCGGTAGGCGGCGAGCTGCTGGGCCGCGGTCTGCGTCGCGAGGAAGTCCAGCCCCGTGGCGTCGATGCGGTGGATCGCGGCCAGGATCTCGCCGCATTGGCCGGCGAGCTTCGGCCGAACCGACGCGAAGCGCGGCTCGGTGTTGATCTTGCGGCCGAGCGTCTCGCCCTCGACGCGGTCGGTGACATAGCCCTCGCCGAGGCCATCCTCGGCATCGAGCACGAGACGCACGCGCGGGGCAGGAACGCCCGCGCGAACCGCGGCCTGCATCAGGGCCGCATCCTTGCTGCCGCGTACCGCGGGCGCAATGCGCGCGCCGCCCCCTCCAGCGGATGCCTGCTGCAGGATGAGCGGCAGCGTCTCGTTGCCGACCACTGCATCGAAGGACCACGTCGCCTTGGTGGCGCCACCCGTAAGGCGCGCGAGCGCATGCACCTCGGCCGGGGCGCCGAGATGGCGCCGCAGTGCCGCAGAAAGCTTCTCGCTGAAGACCTCGCGATCGGCCGTCACGCCTGCTTCCGCCCTCTTCCCATGTAGCCGAAGAGGTGCCCCGCCACCTTGCGGATCTGGATCTCCTCGGAGCCCTCGGTGATGCGGTAGCGCCGATGGTGGCGGTAGATGTGCTCGAAGGGATAGTGGCGCGAGTAGCCCACCCCGCCGTGCACCTGGATGGCGGTATCCGCAGCGTTGCAGACCAGCCGGTTCGCCCGGTAGTTCGCCATCGAGACCCGATCGCTCACCTCGAGGTGATCTTCGCGGTCGAGATGCCAGGCCGTCTTGTAGACCAGACCGCGCACCATCTCGCACTCCGTGTGCAGCTCGGCCAGCGGGAACTGGATCGCCTGGTTCGTCGCCAGCGGCTTGCCGAAGACGATGCGCCCCAACGCATACTTCACCGACTCGTCGATGCAGTACTGCGCCGAGCCCACACCGGACGCAGCCTGCCGGATGCGGTTCTCGTGGACGAAGGCCTGCGCCACGAGCAGGCCCTCGCCCTCGGCGCCGAGGACGGCCTCGTTCGGGACGCGCACGTTGCGCAGGCGAGCCTCGGCGTGGTCGGTCGGCATATTGAGCGTCCACCACATGAAGGGAACCTCGAAGCCCGGCGCATTCGTGGGCACGAGGAAGGCCGTGATGCCGCGCGCATTGCCAGGCTTTCCCGAGGTGCGCGCAAAGACGAGGTTCGTCGTCGCGTTGTGCAGCCCGGTGTTGAAACGCTTGTCGCCGTTGATCAGCCAGTCCGAGCCATCACGCACGGCCGTAGTCTCGAGCCAGGTGGCGTCGCTGCCGTGGTGGGGTTCCGTGAGACCGAAGGCAACGCGCTCCTCGCCCGTGATCATGCCTTCGAGGAATCGCTCCTGCTGCGCCTTCGTGCCGAAGCGGTGCATCAGGATCACCTGCGGAAAGTTCCCGACCACCGCCGACTCGCTCTGCAGATCGTTGTGGAGGCCAAGCCCTCGGTGCGCCAGGTGCTCCCGAATGATCGCCATGGCGAGGTTCCCGCCGTCGCGTCCGCCGAGCTGCTTCGGGAGCGCAAAGCGCAGATGCCCTGCCCGGTCGGCGCGGCGACGCATCTCGGCCAGTAGCTCCTCCCACTCGGGCTGCGGCGTCCCATCCGCGTCCCAGTTGGTGCGCGCATGCTCGCGCCGGTGATCGAAGAACTGCGGGCTCGCCTGCTCGAGCGGCACGATCTCGCGCTCGATGAACGCGTCGAGCTCCGCCAGGTAGGCCAGGGTCTCGGTCGGGATGGTGAAGTCCATGGGGTCCTCCTCTTCGTTGCTGCGCTCTCTCAGCCCCCGGGTCAGGGCGGCTGAGCAACTGCGCCGAGACGCCGATAGCGCCTGCGAATCCGTAGCAGATCGAGGCCGGAGCGCAGGAAATCGAGAGGGCGCACCTTCGAGGCGCCGACGTCGTGCCACGTCTCGAGCGGCAGCTCGTAGATGGCCTCCAGCGCACGGGCGTGGCCGCGCTCGCCCGCCGACTCGATGAGGCGAGCCACCAGCTCGACGTCGAAGAGCCAGCGCGTGAGAAAGGCCTCCGCGAAGAGTGCGCGCGTCTCGGGCCCTGCACGAAAGAGTTTGGCGCCGCATTGCGTGTCGTAGATCGGGAGCCCGAGGGTCTCCGACGCGAGGGTCGCAAAGAGGCGCCCGAGGTAGTGGCGTAGCGAGCTGCGCCGGATGGAGCGCCCCAGGAGCTGCACCCGTGCGCCAAAAACGACGTCGCAGCCGGGCCGCGTCTCCAGCACGCGAAGAAAACGCGGGATCTCCTCCAGTGGCGTAGCGAGGTCGGCGTCCCAGTAGCCGACGTAGGCGGCGCCGCGCTCCAGGGCCGCGAGCATGCCGGCGCGTACCGCCTCTGCCTTGCCGCGGTTGCGTTCCCCGTCGAGGACCGTGAAGCGGGCAGAGTCGGCTCGCTCGAGCTCGCGGAGCCGCTCCCGCGTAGCATCAGTGCTTCCGTCGTCGACGAAGAGGAAGTCGATCTCCTGCGTAGCGGCGGCGAAGGCTTTGTACCGGCCAATCGGCAGGCGATCGGCTTCGTTGAAGCAGGGCACGACGAGGATGGCGCGCGGCATAGAGCAGCCTGATTCTACCGGCTCGGCCGGACGCGGCCCTCCTCTGATGAGAGAGGGGTCTGCTACTCCAGATGGCTGCGGAGCATCCAGGCGTTCTTCTCGTGGATCAGCATGCGCCGCGTCGCGAGGTCGGCGCTCGCCTGATCGTTCGCAGCAGAGGCGAGCGCGAAGAGGTCGCGGGCGGTGGAGACGACGAGATCCTGATCCGCCGCGAGATCCTCGATCATCTGGATGGCCGGCGGAACGCTCTCTCCGGCCTCCTTCACCTTCGCAAGCTTCGCGAAGGCCGTGTAGCTCCCGGGCGCCACATGGCCGAGAGCACGAATGCGCTCGGCGATCTCGTCCACTGCCAGCGCCAGCTCGGTGTACTCGAGCTCGAAGAGCGTGTGAAGGGTCGTGAACATGGGACCCTTCACATTCCAGTGATAGTTGTGGGTCTTCAGATAGAGCGTGTAGCTGTCGGCCAGCAGGCGGGACGCAGCTGCGGCGGTTTTCTTGCGGCTCGCGCCGTCGAGGGGCTTGGGCATCGTTTCCTCCGTTGCGGTGTCGTCTCCAAGGCTAACGCCCGGCACTCGTCGGGCCAGCCCCCGCCCCCCCGGCGAGCATACGGCGCAGGATCTTGCCGGAGCTGGTGCGCGGGAGTTCCGCCACGAAGTCGATGCGGCGCGGCACCTTGTAGCCAGCGAGGCGGCCACGGCAGAACTCGCGCAGATCGCTGGAGTCGGCCTGCGCGCCGGAGCGCAGCACCACGGCCGCCATCACACGCTGGCCGAGATCGGGGTCGGCCTCGCCTGCTACCGCAGCCTCTGCAACGTCCGGATGCGAGGCGAGAACGGCCTCCACCTCGGCCGGGTAGACGTTCTCGCCGCCGGAGACGACGAGATCGCTGCGGCGGTCGAGCACACGGAGCGAGCCATCCACACCGAGCACGCCGACGTCGCCAGTATGGAGCCAGCCGCCGCGAAGCGCTCGCTTGCTCTCCTCGGGAAGGCCGAGGTAGCCCGCCATCACGATGGCTCCCCGTACGCAGATCTCACCCGGCCGACCCGGAAGGAGAGCGGCGCCGTCCTCGCCTTCGATCCGGAGCTCGATGCCGGGAAGCGGCCAGCCTGCGACTCCCTCCTGCGCTGTGCCCGGCGGCAGCGTAGCCACCTGCGACGCCGCCTCCGTGAGCCCGTAGGTCGGAGCGATCGGGAAGCCAAGGGCACGCGCGCGGCCGAGCAGCACGCTGGAGGCCGGCCCTCCACCCACCAGCACACAGTTCAGTGTGGACGGTGCCAGACGCTCGCCCCGCGCCTCGAGCAGACGCGAGAGCATGGTCGGCACCAGCGACACGTGCGTGATGTTCTCTTCTTCGAGAGAAGCGGCCACTGCCGCGGCATCGAAGCGCTCGTGCACGACGACGGCGCTTCCCGCCAGCACGCTGCGCACGAGAATCGCGATACCCCCGACATGGAAAAGAGGCAAACAGCCAAGCCAACGATCCTCCGCCGACGCGCCGAGGTGAAGAGCCGAAGCCGCTGCGCTCCAAAGAAAGCTCCGGAACGGAAGACAGGCGCCCTTGGGGCGTCCGGTCGTCCCCGACGTGTAAAGGATGGCGAAGATCGCCTCGGGATCGATGCATTCAAACAACTCCGAAGCGACAGCGGCGCGCGGATCGCCCCGACCGAGGCTGGCTGCCGGCCCCGGCCCCGCCTCGATCTGCGCTACGTCGCCTGCGCGCTCTGCGGCCTCACGCGCGCTCACGGCGAGATCGCCGGGCCCATGGACGAAAAGACGCGCCGAGGCGTCGCGCAGCGCGAACGCCAGCTCGCTCGCCGAGGCGCGCGCATTCAGCGGCAGCAGTGTCGCGCCGCAAAGGGCCGCGGCGTGCAGGCACTCGACGAAGGGGCGTCCGTTCCAGAGCAACGTCGCCAGCACGTCGCCACGCCGCAGCCCAGCCGCGCGCAGTCGCAGCGCCGTCGCGCGCACGCTCTGCTCCAGTTCGGCGAACGAGACGGAGCGACCACCGATCACGAGAGCCAGGCGATCGGGCGTAGTCGCGGCGCGCTGCCTCAGCCAGGGGATCACGCGCTGTTCTTCTCGAACTCGAGGCTCGGCCCCGAGGCCAGCCGCGAGAGAGCGGCGTTGTCGGGCACGACGCCGAGGCCCGCGCCGTGCGGAAGTGCCAGCATGCCGCGTGCGGGCTCTATGGGTGTTGCGAGGTCGTCGCGGAGCAGTGCTCCCGTAGCAAGCCCACAGGCCAGACACGGCCCGGGCAGCGCCGCCGCGAGCTGGAGCGCGGCCGCTCGCGCTACGGCGCCATCGAGGCCGCTCGTCACGAAGACCTCGATGCCGGCACTGCGCGCGCGTTCCGCGAGCCGAAGCGCTGCGCGGATACCACCGGTAGCGCCGAGCTTGAGGCAGATCGCATCCGCGGCGCGCAGCGCGATCACGCGCTCGGCGCGCGCGACGCCCGCCGCCGACTCATCCGCCGCGATCCGCACGGGCGAGACAGCGCGCAGGCGCGCCAGCGCCAGCAGGTCGTTCGCGTCGACCGGCTGCTCCACGAACTCCACGCCAAAGCAGGCGAGACGTTCGAGTGCCGCCAGCGCCTCCTCCTCCTTCCAGCCGCCGTTGGCGTCGAGACGCAGCCGCGGGCGGCCTCCCACGGCGGCCCGTACGGCCCCAACGCGAGCGATGTCCTCTGCAAGAGTTCCAGCCGCGACCTTCAGCTTGAGCGTGCCAAAGCCCGCCGCCGCGGCCTGCGCGGCCTCGGCTGCGAGTCTTCCGGGCTCGCGAGCCGACAGCAGCGCGTTCACGGCTACCGCCCCGCGCGCTTGCCAGCCGCCTCGTGAAGCGATCCATGCGGCGATGCTGCATCCGCTTGCCCGCGCGGCCAGGTCGTGTATCGCGGCGTCGAGGGCGGCGCGCGCAGCCGGCGCGCGGGGAGCCGCCTCCTCGATGCTGTCGAGGAGCGCGTCCAGCTCACGCACCTCCTCTCCCACCAGCTGCGGCGCCAACGCGCTCAGCACCTCCCAGCTCTCGCGCACGCTCTCCATGCCGAAGCCCGCAATCGGCATCGCCTCACCGAAGCCTTCGAGATCGGCGCTCCCGTGCAGCCTTACGAGCACACCCTCGCGCACCTCGATGCGGCCCGCGGCCGTGACGAGAGGCTCCCTCAGTGCGAGACGAAAGGGCGTGAGCTCTACCTTGCGAATCCTCATGCCAGCACGGCCGCCGCCAGCAGCAGCGTGAAAGCCGCGTGCGTACGCGCCGTGAGGACGAGCGCCTGATTCAGCGCCGGCCCATCACGCTGCGTGAGCACAGTGCGTACCGCGCGCAGCGCGAGAGGAAGCGTCGCAAATGCGAGCAACGCGGCGGGGCCCAGCTCGCCAGCAGCCACGAGGGCCGCGAGCCCTGCGTAGGCGAGCGCGAAGAGAGCGGTGCAGTAGGCGCGCGTCGCGGAACGGCCGATTCGAACGGCCAGCGTTCGCTTTCCGGCGCGGGCGTCCGTGTCGATGTCTCTCAGGTTGTTCACGGCCAGGATTGCGGTGACGAGACAGGCCGAGGGCAGGGACGCAAGCAGGGCCTGCGAGGTGAGCGCATGCGCCTGCACCGCGTAGGCTCCGGCCACGGCAACCACGCCGAAGAAGGCGAAGACCGTGGCGTCACCGAGTCCGTGATAGGCGAGCGGCCATGGACCGGCCGTGTAGCCGAGGCCGGCCAGGAGCGCGAGGAGACCCAGAACGGCGAAGGGCCAGCCGCCCGCCCAGACCAGGAACGCGCCCGTCATGCCGGCGGCGGCAAAGACCAGGGCGGTTCCGATGCGCATCTGCACGGGTGTGAGCAGGCCCGTGGCCACTGCGCGCGAAGGGCCTAGACGCTCTTCGGTGTCGGCCCCTTTCTCGAAGTCGAAGAGGTCATTCGCGAAGTTCGTGCCGATCTGGAGCAGGAGTGCCGTCGCGACGGCCGCGAGCGCGAGGCCCGTGCGCGCGCGGCCATCGGCGGCGGCGAGCGCGGTGCCGAGCAAGACGGGCGCCACCCCTGCCGCGAGGGTCTGTGGACGTGCGGCCAGCAGCCAGGCACCTGCGGACGAGGCCTCAGAGCCCACTGCTCCCGCTCCGGCCGGGAGCCCCCCGGCCCTCTCGCTTACGGCCGCCACGGAAAGCGCCCGAAGTCCGGCTCGCGCTTCTCGACGAACGCGTTGCGACCCTCCTGGGCCTCCTCGCTCATGTAGAAGAGCATGGTGGCGTTGCCGGCGAGCTCCTGGATCCCGGCCTGTCCGTCGCAGTCTGCATTGAAGGCCGCTTTCAGGCAGCGAATCGCGATCGGGCTGTGGCCAAGAATCTTGCGCGCCCATGCGATGCCCGTGCTCTCGAGCTCGGCCAGGGGCACGACCTTGTTCACAAGCCCCATGCCGAGGGCCTGCTGCGCGTCGTACTGCTCGCAGAGGTACCAGATCTCGCGCGCCTTCTTCTGGCCGACGACGCGCGCCAGATAGGAAGCGCCGAAGCCCGCGTCGAAGCTGCCTACGCGCGGGCCGGTCTGCCCAAAGCGTGCGTTCTCCGCCGCGATCGTGAGATCGCAGATCAGGTGCAGCACGTGACCACCACCGATGGCATAGCCCGCCACCAATGCAATCACGGCCTTCGGAAAGCTGCGGATCACGCGCTGCAGGTCGAGGGCATTGAGTCTCGGAACGCCGTCGTCGCCGACGTAGCCCGCGTCGCCACGCACCCGCTGGTCGCCGCCCGAGCAGAAGGCGTCGGGCCCTTCACCGGTGAAGAGCACGACGCCGAGCGTCGGATCCTCCCGTACGCGGGTGAAGGCGTCGATCAGCTCGAAGAGGGTCTTTGGACGAAAGGCGTTCCGGACCTCGGGCCGTGCGATGGTAATCTTCGCGATGCCCTCGATGGTCTCGAGCCGGATATCCTCGTAGTCGCGGGCGGTCTTCCAGTCAGCGGCGGGATCGATGGTCATGCTTCTCCTCCAGTCGTCGATGTCTGCTTCAGAAACTCGCAGGCGAGCGCCGCGAATCGGGTCTGCTGCTCGAGATGGGCGGCGTGACCGGCCTCCTCGACGCGAGCGACGCGTGCATTCGGGAGTCGGCGGGCAAGATCGCGGGCAATGGCCTCGAACTTCG
>CAYGXT010000059.1:0-11504 GCA_964353695.1 uncultured Myxococcaceae bacterium | reverse complement strand
GCTGAGCCTCACGGCGCCCGTCGGCCCACAGCTCTCGCGCGCGGTGCCACCCTGGATCGCGCGCCTCCAGCATCTCCCGATTATTTATGATCCCGAGCTGTGCCACGCCGCGGTAATCGCTCGGCGCGAATACGAGGAAGCCGATCGCCGTGGTGCCGGCGCTCGAGACCAGCGCGCTCCCGATGCTCCGGCCCGTCTCCTCGATCGAATCCGCACGCGAGAGCCCTCGGGACGCGAGCTCCATGTAGCGCATGCAGACGTGGATCCCGAACTCGCCGCCGAGGCCCACGATCAGCACGTTGAAGGCGGCCGACACCTGGTTGAGCTCGCCGATCGCCGCGGCGGCGAAGGCGTTGGTCCAGATCAGCGCCACGACCAGAGAGGCGACCAGGGCCAGCACCATCCGTACCGATCGCAGTCCGAAATAGATCGCAAAGGCGAACAGCAAGAGGGCGGCCACGGCAACGAGCAGCGACTGCTGCTGGACCACCTCCTGCTCCTCGAGGTTGAGGACGAGATCGCCCGTGATCCGGACGCGTACGCCGTCTCCGGCGTCGAGCCCGAGCTCGCGTGCGCTGTCCCGGATGGCATCCACCGCCGGCTTCACGAAGAGCATGTCCCGGAAGTTCATCCTCGGCTGGACCGTGAGCACGCGATGCTTCGCCTCCTCGGAGAGCGAGCCGCCGATGAGCGCGTCACCCCAGGGATCGGGGGCCGCGTGCCCCTGGCCGGCTGCTTCGACCGCGAGACTCACGCGGTCGAGGGCGCCGGAGAGGTCGATGCCGACGTCGGTGCCGCTGCGCCGGGCAGCGAGGGCCTGGTTGAGCAGGCGCGAGATGCCGACCATGCTCTGGTCGCGCGCGATCTCCGCCAGGAAGGGCTGCACCGCGCTCAACCGATCCGCCAGCCGCTCGAGCTCCGCGGTGTCGAGGAAGAGCAGCGCGTTGCGGCGAAAGAAGTCGCCGCCGCCCACGACGGAGACGCGCTCGAAGAGGTCCGTACGCTGGTTGAGGCGCTCGGCGAGCGCGTCCGCGGCGCGGCCGGCCGAGGACGCGCTGTCGCCATCTACCAGCACCAGCACCGACGTATCGAGGGCGCGGAAGCTCTTCTCGAAGTCGAGCTTGCGGACCAGGAAAGGGATGTCCGGCCGCACCAGCGCGTAGAGGTCGGCGTTGACGCCCAGATTGAGAGCCGCGTAGACGCCGAGCACCAGCGTCAGCAGGCCGGTCACGACGAGCACGAGCAAGGCATGGCGATCTACCGCGGCGATCCAGCGCGCCGCAAGATCGCTCAGACGCTCGTCGAAGCTTCCGATCATGCAGGGGCTCCGCTCGGGCCGCGGCGGCTCGTCGGGCGGGGCCCGGCAGCGGCGGCGCGAAGGCATAGCAGACGATGCGTGGGCGGGCCGGTCGCTACGCCACCGCGAGCAGCAGGCTCGGAAGCATGAAGTAAAGGTTGCGATCCAACATCGAGTAGAGGAAGGGTAGATCCGCGAAACCAGTGCTCAGGGCGTCGTCTCGCGCCGGACGTAGACGCCTTCGAAACGCGCGCTTGCGCCGCAGGTGCCGACCTCGCTGGCAAAGAGCAGCCGCCCAACGAGGCGCAGGCTGACGCGGCAGCCGCTGCCGAACTCGTCCACGACGACGAACTCCTGTCCACGCGGACGTCCAGCGCCGTTCAGCCAGGCGGCCGCGTCCGCGCGCCCACCTTCGCCCGCCAGCGCCGTGCCCTCGACCTCGAGCAGCCCCGAAGCCGCGCCCGGCCGAATCGTAAGTGTGCCCCCCCCGCCGATCCACGCGCCGGGCCAGTCTTCCAGCGGCGGTTCCTGATCGACCTCGGCCGTGCGCAGGCTGCGTCGCGGCAGCCAGCCTACGCTCTGTACGCCTCCGCCCGCCGTGCGCGCCACACAGACGAACTGCCGGAAGCCGTGCGAGACGATCACCGATTCCTCCGCGCCGAGGGCCGAGCCGATCTGGCAGGAGTTCCCGCGATCGGTCGGGCAGCCGCCTTCGTCGGCGAGCAGAGAGGGGCTAGGCCCGCCACTCTCGACGCGTACGCTGCCCACACGCAGCGGCACGCCGTCGCGGACGAAGCTCGTGGCGCGGCAGCTCGACTCCGGTGGCGCGGCCTGCTCCGCGCGCGCCGCAACTGGCGAAGCCAGGAGAGCCAGCAGGAAGCATCCGACACCGATCCGCGTCACGCTCCCCGCCTCACTTTCTCGCTCCCAAGCTGGCTCCGGAGCATCGGGCGGCAGAAGACGTCGCTCTCCCAGAGCTGCTTGCATGCGGCGCTGGCCTGGGGGCGGGAAAGCCCGGCGATCGCTGCCGTGAAGCCCTGCGCATCCTCGCGGGCTCGCGTCGCCACGAGGGGGCTTCCGCTACGTGCTGCCGCCGCGAGGCGCCCCGTCGCCGATTGGATGGCGGCGCGGGCCTGCGGGGCCGAGGCGAAGGTGCCCAGGAGCATTGCCCAGCCCGATCCGCCGCCGTTGCCTCCGGGCTCGCCGGGGCCGCTCCGCGATGCCACGCACTCGCCGGCTGGCAGCACGTGGGGCGCCGTGGCGACGGCTTCGGCCAGGTCTGCGACCGAGAGCGAAGCTGGCGCCGACGACGCGAAGCCGGCTGAGAGGAGTCTGGCTGCCAGCGCGTTGCGCTCGAGGCGACTGTGCCCGCCGAGCACCACCGCGATGATGCGCCGTGTGCCACGCCTCGCGCTCGCCACGATGTTGTATCCCGAGTCGCACGTGAAACCTGTCTTCTCCACCTCGGCGCCGGGGTAGCTCGTGAGCAGCCCGTTGATCGTCGGCCACGACTGGCCGTCGTAGCGGACGCCCGTCGCAGTGAACAGATCCGCGTGCTGTGGGAAGCGGTCGAGGATCGCGCGCGCGAGGACGGCCATGTCGCGTGCAGTCGTGATCTGGGTTGGATTGGGCAGCCCGGTTGCGTTTTGGAACTGCGTGCCCGTCATGCCGAGCGTCTTCGCCTTCGCCGTCATCTGCGCGGCGAAGGCGGTCTCGCTCCCGGCAACGCGCTCGGCCAGCACTACCGCTGCATCGTTTGCGGAGCGCTGGAGCACGGCGAGGATCGCCTCGCGCGCACGGATGGTCTTGCCAGCGCGGAGCCCCAGCTTGAACTCCGACTGACCCGCGGCGGACGTGGAGATCGGAAGCACGTCGCCGAGGGAGAGGCGCCCGTCCGCTACGGCCTCGAGCGCCAGATAGATCGTCATCAGCTTCGTGAGCGAAGCCGGATGCCAGCGATGCGAGGCGGAGGCCTCCTGCAGCACCGCTCCCGTCTGGGCGTCCACCACGATGTGGGCGGGCGCTACTTCGGCTAGCGCTGCGCAGGGCGCGAGGCCGAGCGCCAAGAAGACTGCAGGGGCGATCCGTCGCAGGGGGGTCATGGGCTTCCTGTTCCAGCATATGTCTTTGCTGCGCCCGGTGGTTGCGGAAGCGCGGCTCCCCCGCTGATCGATGCAACGCGCCTCGAACTCGAGAGGCAGGCACGGAGCCGTCCGGGTGCCCATCCCCCCGATTTTACAGCCTGTGGCCGCTCCGGCTCAAGTCGTCCACGCAGCCATCCGCAACAAGTGATCGGACCACCGCGGATTTGTCGGGGTAGGTGGTCCGCTCGAATGCCGGCAGATCCTGCGCGACGCGAACGCAGCGAAAGCGCAAGCGGGGAGACGCCGCCGCCCTCGAAGGCGGTTGCACAATGAGGGGAGGACGTCATGCGAGAGCTGGCTCTGCTCCTGCTGGTCTTGGGGGCTCTGTCGAGCGGGCGCGAGTCGCGCGCTGAGGACGGCTGCCGTGCAACGGGCAAGAGCTCGGGCGAGATCGTGGTCTGTGGCGACACCCGTGAGCTCGATGCGAAGTCGCTCGAGAAGGGCGCGCCGCCTCCGGTGGCGCCCAGAAGCCCGACCTCTCCGGCAACTTTGCCCGGCGACGGCCTCGCGAGCGGCGCGAAACCGATCGGTGCCGCTGATCGCGAGAGCGTGCCGAAGGGACGCAGCTACTGATGCCGCCGAACACACGTTCCCGCAGGCGAATCGCGATGCGCACAGCGAGACGACGGCTCCTTCGCGCATTCCTGGGTCTTGGAGTTCTAGCCCTCACGTTGGCGCCACCGGCTGGCAGTGAGAACGTCGAAGGCCCGTGTATGGACGACGCCGCACGTGTATGTGGGGATGCGGGCCCCACACGCGTCGGGACGATGCGATGTCTGAAGGCGCGCACCGAAGACCTCTCGGAAGGCTGCCGTGCGCTGCTGGCGGAGCCGCAGCAGCGCCGAGATCAGGCGAACGAGGCGTGCGGCGACGACGCCGCGCGCCTCTGCTCCGACGTCCAGCCGGGCCGAAACAGGACAGGCATGCAGAGCTGCCTTCGTAGGAATGCGGACTCGCTCTCGGAAGCCTGCCGGAATGCGCTCGATGCTTTCCAGAACAAGAACCGGGAGGGCGCGCCGCCGGGGGGATGACGCTCGAACCTTGCGCTCCACGCGGACACTGCGACGGGCTGCCCGTTCTCGGCCACGCCGGCAGCCTCCCCGACATCGGATAGAGTGAAGCGCGAGGAGGGGCGCGCATGGCGATTCGATTCGGGGCCCCGAGAACGGCGAGCATCGTAGCGGGGCTCGTTGCCCTCACGCTGCAGCTCTCCGGCTGCGGCTACAACCGGCTCCAGGCCGAGGACGAGGCCGTGAAGGCCGCGTGGAGCGAGGTCGAGAACCAGTACCAGCGGCGGGCCGACCTCGTGCCGAATCTGGTGGCGACGGTGAAGGGCGAGGCCGGCTTCGAGCGCGGAACTCTCGAAGCGGTGGTGCAGGCCCGTGCGAAGGCGACCAGCATCCAGGCGACGCCCGAGCTCGTCAGCGACCCTGCGGCATTCCAGAAATTCGAGGCGGCGCAGGGTGAGCTCTCGAGCGCCCTCTCGCGCCTGCTCGTCACCGTGGAGAGGTATCCCGAGCTGAAGGCCAACCAGGCCTTCCGCGATCTGCAGGTGCAGCTCGAGGGCACGGAGAACCGGATCGCGGTAGCGCGCAAGCGCTATGTCGACGCGGTGCAGCAGTACAACACCATGGTGCGTTCTTTCCCGACGAACCTCACGGCAAAGTATCTGCTTGGCCTCGCCGTTCGCCCGACCTTCGAGGCCCGCCCGGGTGCGGACCAGCCGCCCGAGGTGAAGTTCTGATCGAAGGCAGGCTACGAGCCGCGCTCGCGACGGGCGCGCTCCTGCTGCTGGCGGCCGCCGCGTTCGCGCTCGACGTGCCGCTTCTGCGCGGGCGCGTGAACGACCTCGCCGGCCTTCTACCGCCGGAGCGCGCGGCGGCGCTCGAGCAGGTGCTTGCGCGCTTCGAGTCCGAGACCTCGCATCAGATCGTGCTGCTCTCGCTGCCGTCGCTCGAGGGCGAGCCGATCGAAAGCTTCTCGCTGCGGGTGGCGGAGGCCTGGAAGCCCGGCCAGAAGGGTCTCGACAACGGGATTCTCGTCGTGATTGCGCCCGCAGACCGCGCGGCGCGCGTCGAAGTCGGTTACGGCCTCGAGGGCGCAGTGCCCGACGTCATGGCGAACCGCGTGCTGAGGGAAAGCATGTTCCCGCTCTTCCGCGAGGGCCGAATGGCGGACGGAGTGGAGGCGGGCCTCGGAGCGTTGATGGCGGCGGCGCGCGGCGAAGAAGTTCCGGCCGAGCGGCGGCCAGCAGGGCCAGCGGGTGGAGGAGTGAATCCCGATCCGCTTGCGTTCCTGATCTTCTCGGCTGTTCTAGGCACTCTCGCAGGCTCGCCGTTCCGCCGCGGCCGGGCACGGCCTCTCGGTGCGCTCGCGGGAGGCTTTGTAGCGGGGGGCCTGGCCTGGCTCGGGCTCGCCTCGCTGGGCTTTGCCGCGCTGGCCGCCCTGCTCGGGGCCTGCTTCGGCTTTCTCGGCTTCGGTGCGGGCGGGGGGCTAGGGCGCAACCGCTACGGCTACGGCAGCCGCGGCTTCGGCAGTGGTGGCTGGGGAGGCGGCTTCGGAGGCGGCGGGGCGGGAGGCGGCTTCAGCGGCGGAGGCGGCAGCTTCGGGGGCGGCGGCGCCTCGGGCCGCTGGTGAGGCCGGGCCGATGAAGCCGACCGCTCTCTTGCCGCCCGATGCACGCCTGCGCATCGAGGGGGCCATCGCCGACGTCGAGCGATGTACCGCCGGCGAGATCGTGGCCGTGGTTGTGGCGGCCTCGGCCGATTATACCCATGTGCCCTGGCGGCTCGGCGTCCTGCTCGCAGCGGCAGTCTGTCTCGGCCTTCCACTGCTTCCGTTCGGCGTTCCGATCTCTGCGCTCTTCGCGGCTCAGTTCGTGGCGCTCGTCGCGGGGCTCGCCCTCGGCCGCATCCCGGCTGTCAAGCACCATCTGGTGCCCGATGCCGTGCAGGATGCGCACGTCGCGGAGCGTGCGCGACGCAGCTTCGCGGAGCGAGGTCTTGCGCGTACGGCAGCGCGCACGGGGATCCTGATCTTCGTATCCATCCTCGAACGAAGCGTGGTCGTGCTGGCGGACGAGGGCATCCACCGTGCGCTCGGTCCGGAGGAGCGCTGGGAGGACGTGGTGGAGCTCGTCCTCGCGGGGCTCCGTGAGGGCCGCGCCGCCGAGGGGCTCGAGGCCGCCGTGCAGCGTTGCGGCGAGATCCTCGCCGCACACGTCCCGCCGGCGCAGGGAAACCCCGACGAGCTTCGCGACAGCGTGGTGCTGGAGGATTAGCAGCTGGCGCGTCGCCCCAGAGGCGCCGGGACGGCGCTCGCGGTACGGTGAAGCATCGGCAACGCTCGGGTGGAGGCCCGATGCCGCAGCGGTCGCTGACGGGGAAGCAGGCCGCAGCGCAACAGCTTGGAGGGGGTCGTGTCGATACCCCTTCGCGAAGCCGGCCCGGGGCCCCACGGGCGATGGAGGAAGCCATGCATCGAAGCCTCGCTCTCTTCGTGGCGCTGCTCATGGCCACGAGCGCCTGCACTACGACGCAGGAGCGCGTACAGAACCGCGTCGATCCCGGAAGCATCAGCGACAACGAACGCTACCAGCAGGACGTTGCCGAGTGTACGCGGCTGGCGGACAACGAGCAGACGCAGACGAACCGCGACATGGCGACGCGCGGCGTGGTGGGCGGTCTGCTCGGCGCGGCGACCGGCGCGGCCATCGGAGCCGCGGTGGGCGGCGGCCACGGCGCAGCCACGGGCGCGGCGGTCGGTGGCGGCGTGGGCATCGTTGGCGGTGCGGCCACCACCCAGGGCCACCGGGATGAGGTGATCCGGAACTGCCTCCAGAATCGCGGCTACAAGACGCTGTACTGATCCAAAGAGACGGGGATCGCGGTAGCTTCGGCTTCCGCATGTCCCCGGCCCAATCTTCTCTCGCGCGGCTGTCTGCAGCCGCCGATCGCGTGAGCCGCCGCTACGGCCCGTGGCTATCGCTGTCCGTAGGCGCTGCGACGGCGCTGCTCTGGCGCGAGGGCGTGGATCAGATCCGCGCGGCCGTCGTCCTCGCCTCGCTGGCCGGCGCGGTCACGCTTCTCCTGCTCTTCCCGCCCTGGGGTCGCGCGCGAGTGCCCGCTGTCCGCCACCGGCAGTGGGTGCGCTCGGCTGCCTGGTTGGCCACGGTCAGACTCGCGCGGAACGCGCTCTGGTTCGTCATCCCCTTCTACGTACTCTCGACGAGTTGGCTCTCCCGGAACGCCCCGTTCACGCTGCTGCTGGTCGGGCTCGGCGTGCTCTCTTGCTTCGATGCCTTTCTGCGGGACCGCGTGCTGCGCGAGCGTTGGTCGGCGCTCGCCTTCGTGATGCCCGCTCTGCTGGCCGCGCTGCAGCTCTTTCTGCCGATGCTCTCGGGCGTGCCACCTCGCTTCACGATCTTCGCTTCCGGCGCGCTCGTGGCGGTTGTCGGCACCGGGCTCGTCTCTTCCGACACGGTTCTGCGTCGCACGGCGGCGCGTCAGTCGCTCGCGGCCGCGGCAATCGCCGCCCTGCTCGGTGCGCCGGCCGGGCGCGCTCTGCTCCCGCTCCTCGCACCCGCGCCGCTCCGCCTGGCCTCAGCGAGCTTCGCGCTCGGGCGAGACGGGCTCGATCCCGTCTCGCCGGTAGCAACGCTGGCGGCCGGCTCAGCGGCTCCGGCCTACGTCTTCGTTGCCGTCGAGGCGCCGCGCGGTCTTCGGGAGACCGTCCGCCTCGTCGTCGACGGCGAGAGCTACCGCGAGACGCGCCCGCTCAAAATCTCGGGAGGGCGCGCCGGCGGCTACCGCCTGTGGGCCCCCGTGCGCGGCGCCGAGCCCGGCCGTATCCGTGCAACGGTTCGCACGGAGGGTGGGCAGATCGTGGGCGGGGTAGAGATCGACGTCGTGGCGCCGGCAGCCGCGTCAGGCCCTCGCGGCGTCACGGATAGGCGCGTCGCAGTTCCTCCCTCACTAAACTCTGGAACTCCTCCAGGCCGAAGCTGGGCATCGGGCGACCGTTGACGAAAAATTCCGGGGTTTTTGTCACGCCCAGCGCCCGGGCATCGCCGAGATCCTGCTCCATACGCCGGGAAACTTCGGGCCCATCCATGTCGTTCCTGAGCCGCTCGAGGTCCAATCCAACCCCGTCGAGCGACGGCAAGACAAGATCCGCCTGGACCGCATGCTGCACTGCCCACCGATCCTGAGAAGCGAAGATGGCCTCCAGCGTCTGCCAGTACTTGCCCTGGCTCCTGGCGGCTTCGAGAATCCTCACGAGGTAGTCCGATCCCCTGTGGAACGGGACATGGCGAACCGACAGGCGGATCCTGTCCGGATTTTCCGCCAGCACCTTCTTGACGTTCGGATAAAAAGTGGCGCACGCCTCGCACGCCGGATCGAGAAATTCAACGATGTGCACCTTGGCGTCGGCCTTGCCGAGCGTCGGCGAATTGTCGCTCGCGAGTGCTGCCCGGCCCTTCGTGACCGCCTGCTGCTGGGACTGCGCCTTCTCGTTCTTGTAAAGCAGCGTCCCGACCACGAAGACCAGCAGCAGGGCTATCCCGCTAGCGATGAAGATGTTCGTTCTGTTCATGCGGCTCGCCTGGCGCACCTGTTTCGTCTGATGCCTCCTGGTCTTTCGACTCATCGGGGACTCCGGATGCGTGCCGCGATCAGCAGCGCGTTCATGCTTGAAAAGGCGATGAAGGACAACAGCGGAATGGTCACGAAGCCCAGCCACTCGATCTGCGCTTCGGAGCAGGGCACGCCCTCGGCGCAGGGCCTGATCCCTTCCGGGATCAATCCGGCGCCGAGCAGCAGATGGAAGAGCGACACGAGCCAGCCCGCGACGGCGAGCGGCAAGGCAAAGCGGACGATTTTCCCGTCGAACGGGAAGAGCCCGACGGGCAGGAGCAGCACGAGCGGAAACATGAAGATGCGCTGATACCAGCAGAGGACGCAGGGAGGCAGCTCCATGACCTCGCTGAAAAAGAGAGCGCCCAACGTGGACGTACCGGCGACCACCCAGCATCCGAAGACGAGCATCCATGCCGAATCAGGCGAGCGTTCCATCACTTCGCTTTTCATCCTGGCGCCAGTAGCTGCGCCAGGCCTGCTCGCCCCATCGGCCTGCTGAGCGGGCTTCGTTTCAGAACGTGTAGCGCAGGTTGAAGTAGAGCTCGTCGCGCTGTCGTACCACGGCGAGGCCGTTCTCCACCCAGCTGGTGTACGCGCCCCGCCCGACCTGGTTGTCGACGCTGAGCGGGCTGAGCGGATACTCCTTCGCCTGGTAGCGGCCCCAGAAGAGAGCCATCCCGATCGTGGCCGAGAAGCTTTCGGTGATGCGGTACTGGATCTCCGGGATCACGGCGCCCGAGTTCGACTGGACGTCGTAGACCCAGGTCATCGACGGCAGCAGGCGGTCCTGGAAGTAGCCCGTCTGCACCGTGAACGTGAACAGGAAGTTCCACGGCCCGTTGGCGCTGAAGCTGTTCTTGTAGCCCGGCACGTACTGGAAGAACATCTGGCTGTTGAAGAAGAAGGTCCGGCTCTGGTTCAGGAAGTTGATGAAGGTCGGCCGGTCCACCGAGAGCGTCAGGTTGTAGGTGCCGGGCTTCGAGATGCCGTCCATCCGCGAGGCATTCTCGTAGGGCTGGCGGTTCACCCAGGTGAACTCGACACTCCAGTTCGACTTGCTGTAGTCCTCGGCGAAGTCACTGGAGAAGCCGAGCACGTTGCGCCGCTGGTAGGAGAGAACGACGTCGCCGCCGCCGGCCCACACGAAGTCGCGGCGACCGAAGCGTCCGTTGCCGCCGGCGTTCACGGTGTTGCGCATGGCGCCGATCACCGCGTAGATGGCGCGGATGTTGGAGCAGTACTGGGGCTGCACGAAGGAGCAGCCGCCTACGCGGTAGGCAGCCGCCGGCGAGGTGAAGTCGAAGGAGAGCGTCGGGTCGCGTCCCGGGATCGGCTGGTAGCCGTCGATCTCCGCGGTGGTCGTGGCGTCCGAGAGACCCACCAGCAGCATCTGGAGGTTCCAGGAGAGGGCTGCCATCTCGCTCGTCCACGCCGCACCGGTGAAGGGGTGCCCCTGCGTGAAGAGAACCTTGCCGCCGAGGCGGGGATCGCCGACCGGGGGAGCAGCGCCGAAGGCCGGATAGCCCACGCTCGCGACCGGGCTGACAACGCCGTTGGCGTCGACGACCGCGCCTCCGGTGGGCCCCGTATTGGCCCCGTCCGTGCTGAGGGCGTACCCCTCGCCGACCTGGGCCGCGCCCCGGCATCCGGGCAGGATCACCTGGCTGCCGTCGGGCATCGGGCGCGTGCAGACGGGGCCGCCGGTGAAGCCAGCAGTTCCCGGCTGCGGCCCCACGTCGTGGCGGAAGCCGTTGTTGGCGGTGCCGTCGAAGCCGGCCCAGGACTGCACCAGCGCGCTCGCCTCGGCGTTCATGAGATCGATGCCGCCGAATCCCGTGCCGCTCGCCGTGCGGTTGACCGACGAGTCGCAGTTGGTGCCGTAGAAGGCGCCGCAGCCGAGCAGCGCCTGCTGCTGGGGTGTCATCACCTGCGCGATGGTCTGGTTCATGGTGTGAACGTTGTAGGTGACGACCGAGCCGGGCTGCTGCGGTACGGGGAACGCGCCGCCTGGGCCGATGAGACCGCCCACGCCGTAGACACCCGAACCATTTTCATCCCCGGGGTCCCTGCTGAGCGCCACCAGGGGGGCAGCAATCCTCGAGCCGAGGAACTGATTGCTCGACAGGAAGCCGATGCCCGTCGGGCTGCCGGAGTAGATCAGGCCGAGCAGCTCCGTCACGTTGCCGAAGGGACCAAGAACCGGCGCCGCGCTGGTCAGCACGCTCTGCGCGCAGACCTGCCGGTCGAGGTTGTTGAAGCCGACGCTCGACGAGCAGACGAAGGCGAAGTACTGCTGGTTGATGGCCGTGTTGACGAGGGCGTCATTCCCGCCCGCGAGACAGCTCGGCTCGTTGCCCACGACGCAGCTCCCCGTGGCCCCCATGCGCCGCGGGCGGCCGGACGTCGGATCGACGTTGCGCGAGA
>CAYGXT010000058.1:0-11518 GCA_964353695.1 uncultured Myxococcaceae bacterium | reverse complement strand
CACCCACACCGTCAACGCCGGCCCCGGTCACAACGAGCCTGCCTCAACTCTCCAGCGTCAACGCCGGGGGATGTGCTCAGCAATATACCAACGCGATCAATTCTCAAAACCACAGTGCCGCCGTTTCCAACGACGTCGGCCTTGCGGCAAACGCTACTGCCGCTGCTGCCACGGTGACGGGCCTGATTGCTCAGGAAATCGCCACCACGGCGAGCGCTGCGGAGTTCGCAGCGATGGCGGCAGGGCTTGGGGTCACGGTGGCATATGGAGTCGCTCCTTTCCCTACCGCCGGCGGAATTCCCGGGAGCGTAGCGGCGGCTGCTGCTGCCGGAGCACTCGCTGCGACAGGCGGGGTAGAAGCTGTTGCTCTCGGCGCGGCAATAGTAGGTGCTGGCGCGAACGTTGCCGGCGTTGCCTCGCAGATTGCCGCGCAGGTCTATACTCACAGCTCGCTAAGCCTGACAGAGTACGTGGCCACCCTCCCGAACTGCGATTCCGAGTTTACCGGCACCGTCAAGGTAAGCGATGGCGGTGTGAACGTCACAGGCCCCTCCATTTTCAACGACGATGTCGGTGTCGCCGCAGACGTGAACGTCGAAGGGGACGTGAACGGCAGCCAGGTGCACGCCACGCAGGGCATTTCCGCCGTCGGTGGCGGCATCTGGATCGGCGATCCCAACGGAACTACCTTTTCGAGCGGCATCACGATCGGCGGCGGCGCGCTTTCAGGAGCGGGCGTGGGCGGGGCCCAGGCCTTTACCGGAGACGTCGATGCGATCGCCGTCGGAAATAACGCACGAGCGATGCTGGGCGGGTCGCTCGCTCTCGGCCTCGATTCTTCTTCGACCGGCGCTGACGCAATCGCGATCGGTACTGCGGCTGCAGCCAATGGCGAACAGGATGTGGTCGTCGGCGCGTTCAACAACACCGATGCGGGTGGCAACAATACCGTGGTCGGGAACGAGATCGACATTGTCGGCGCAGGCAGCGGCAACAACACCGTACTTGGCGTGGGCCACCAGGTTACTGGCAGCGGAAACTTCGTTGGCGGGGATCCCAACACGATCATCGGAAGCTTGAATGCTGTTACAGGTGCAGGCAGCAACGTTACCGGCGATTCCAATGTTGCTGTCGGCGATACGGTGAACATTTCTGGCAATCGCGCCATCGCTGTTGGCAACAATGCCACGGCGAACGCCGACGATACGACTGCCATCGGGACAAACGCTCAAGCGAATGCAGCAGGCTCCGCGGCTTTCGGACAAGGTGCGGTCGCGAGCCAGACTCAACAGCAGGTCTTCGGCACGAAAGCCAATACCTACACAGCACCCGGTATCACATCAAGCCAGAGCAGGGCCCGCCAAGTCGGAGCAGTTGAAGTCGCCACGTCGGATGCAAACGGTAATCTGGCGACGGACGGCAGTGTGATCTTCGAGAGCTTGAGTGAACATGAGGCAGGCATTGCAATCGCCATGGCATTAGAGTCGCCTTCACTCCAAGCCGGAGAGACCTTCGGCGTTGCGGTCAACTGGGGCATATTCAATCAGTCTCAAGCTCTTGCTTTCTCCGCTATCGGCGTTGTTGCCAGGGACGTCTTTCTCGCGGGCGATCGTATTGCCCTCAATGGTGGCTTCGGCGTGAGCGTAAAGGCGGGAAGCTTTGGTGGGCACAGAACCGGGACCGCAGCGGGCGGACGAGCTGGCGTTCAATTCGCCTGGTAGAGAATAGTTGTGGCGGAAGCGATCGCATAAGGACATAAGGACAATGGGCGCTGTTTCATGACTGCTCACGCCATGCGTTCGGCTTTGATGATGCCTTCGTCGTAGCTCGCCACGATCCGCCCACCCGGCTCGACGACGAGGAAGTCCGCCGGATCCCAATCGCCACCGACCAGCTTGCGGATCAGGCTGAGGTCGCCGCAGAGTTTCTCGAACTGCCAGCTCTTTTCGGCTGCCTCCGCGCGCGCTTGCTGCTCGAACCGGCCGTCGGGCTCGAGGCCGGTCTCGATGAAGGTCAGCTGCCGGTAACTTCTCTCGTAGCGCCTCAGCTCGTCATACAGATACTGGCCGTTGTCCTCGCCGTATTTCCCGATCAGGTCGGCGAGGGTGAAATCGGTTCCAGCATCGAGCGCGAGCTGTTCGATGTCGCGCCCGCGCTCTATCCATCCAGTGGAGCGGAAGAACACACCCTCGTTGGCGTGGAAGTAGGTGCCATACCGCTGGCGACTCCCCATCAGCAGGGTGATGCAGTCGTGGGCGCGTGGAGCAACCAGCGTCAGGCGGCGCGCTTCGAGCCCGTGCAGACCGTTGCCGCACAGCGCATAGCCCATGAGGACGGCCTCGTGACGCGCCGGGTCGGCGTGATCGACGGCCGCCTGCAACGCCTGCCGCATGCGCGCACCGCTGAGGTCGTGCAGACCCTTGGGCAGAAACTCGACATCGATCGTGTGCGGCGAGTGCGCGATGGCATCCGCCAGCTCGCGCAACAGCACTTCGCAGCCGACTAGAAGACAGCGCATGACAGCCCCAATGGCGTCAGGGAAGTATCAATACTACTTCCCTGATCTGCACCACGCCCGGCTCAGCCGAAGGACTGCCGCGCGCCGTGGTCAGGATTTCCTAAAGCCGCTCAATCACGGGATGCGAACGGAGGCGAGCACCTCAGCGAGGGACTCGGGCGCCGTCACCGCTGGCACGTGGCCGCTGTCGAGGCGGACCACCACCGGCGGGCGCGGTAGCCGGGTGAGCATCTCTTCCTGCAGGGCGACGGGCACGGGTCGATCGCGCTCGTTGAGGATGTACGTCAGCGGCACGCCAGCGGCCAGCGACCAGCGCACCGGTTGGAAGTAGTGGTGCACCGTGTCTCGCACGCACCGGACCGGATCGGTGACGAAGGCCAGGGCGGCGTCGTCGAGCGGCTCGCCGCCGTAGGCCGTTCGGAACGCTTCAGGATTGTCGGGGGGCCCCGGGAGGGTGATCACGATGCCGTCTCGACGGGCCTGCTCGACCGCGAGGACGAGCCCGTCCCGATGCCTCGGCTTCATGCAGTCGAGCCCGCAGCCAGCTTCGGGCGGGACCAGCGCCGCGTTGAGGATGATATGGCCGACGCGGCCCCCAAGGCCCGCGACGACGCCAGGAACGACGAGGCCACCCGACGAGTGGGCCACGAGGACGATCGGTGCGCGGACTCCTGCTGCTTCGACATCCGCTACCACGGACGCCACCTCCGCTTCGACGGTGAGCGTTGCCAGGTCGGCGGGCTTGTCGTTCCTGCCCGGCAGGTCGACAGCCAGGACCGGTCGGTCTAGATGCGGGAGGAGTCGGTCCCAGAAACGGGCTGTCGTCCCACCGCCGTGGACGAGCACGTAGGTCATCACGCGCGCCCTCCCATCACGGAGGTGGAAGACATGAACTGGCGGAGAGTAGTATCGATCGTTGATTGCCGCGGCAGCGGCGGAGCAGGCAGACGGAAGCGAATGAAAAGAGGCATAGTACCCCCATGAAGCATCAACCCAACTTCGAGAACCTGCGACGCACCCTGCTGCGAGAGGGGCCGCCCGGCCCCGTGCCGTTCTTCGAGATCGGAGCCGAGCCCGGCGTGATGGGCGCGGTGCTGGGCGAGAAGTTTCCCCTGGACCTCCAACTCTTCAGGCCTCCGTCCCCGTTGCCGCCTGGCGAAGAGGGTACGCGCGCCGCCGTGCGTACCCTCGACCTGTTCGTGAAGTTCAGCGTGGAGATGGGCTACGACTACGTCTTCATGTTCGTGCCCTTCAATCTGCCGCGCCACGTCGGCCAGACCGTCGACCCTGCGGCTCCGCCTGGCTGGTCGGACGGATTCCGTTATTGGGAGAACGAGGTCAAAGGGCCGATCCAGAGCTGGGAGGACTTCGAGAAGTACCCTTGGCCCAATCCTGATGAAATCCTCCTTGGCCAACTCGACTACCTGAACCTCGTCGTACCCGAAGGAATGAAGATCAGCGCCAACATGCTGGGCGTTTTCGAACAGGCCTGCTTCTTGATGGGCTTCCAGACGCTCGCCTACGCCCTGTACGATCAGCCTGACCTCGTTGACGCGGTCTTCGCCAAGATAGGCGACCTCTGCGCGGCAGCAGCCCGCCACGCGGCCAGTCTCGACAACGTCGGGATCATCCTGCAATCGGACGACATGGGCTCCAACATCGGCACGCTGATCAAGCCTGAGATGCTGCGGGAGCGAGTCCTTCCCTACCACAAACGGATGGCCAGCATTGCCCACGAGGCCGGCAAGCTCTTCGTGTTCCACTCCTGTGGCAACGTGACCGCCATCATGGACGACCTGATCGACGACGTAGGAATCGACGCCAAACACTCGTACCAGGATGCGGTCCTACCGGTAGAGAAAGTCTGCGAACGCTGGGGCGATCGGATCAGCGTCCTGGGAGGCATCGACATGGACCTGCTCTCGCGGGGTACTGAAGAGCAGGTGCGCGAGCGCGTCCACCAGGTGCTCGACGCCTGCGGCGCCAAGGGGACAGGCTACTGCCTGGGCTCCGGCAACAGCATCGCCGAATACATCCCCCTGAAGAACTACCTCGCCATGCTGGACGAGGGGCGCCGCTGGAACCAGGAGAATTTCGGCGCGAACTGAGCTCGACCCACTCGCGCGTGCTCTGCCGGGCCTCTCGAAGCTTGGGCGACGCCGGTCACAGTCACTTTCGCCGTACCTTCGTCAATGATACGATGGAGCCTCGCGTCCGGAGGCGCAGAGGACGCGGAGAGGGGTGATGGAACCGCGCACGTATCTCGATCAACTCAACCCGGCGCAGCGATCAGCAGTCGAGCATGGGGTTGCCACAGGGGCGCCGCCTGCTCCTCCCCTGCTGATCATTGCCGGTGCCGGCTCCGGCAAGACGAACACCCTGGCCCATCGCGTTGCCCACCTGATCGTCAACGGTGCCGACCCGGACCGCATCCTGTTGCTCACCTTCACCCGCCGCGCTGCCCAGGAGATGACCCGTCGTGCGCAACGCATCTGCGCGCACGCACAGGCGCGTCCGCAGCGGCTGCAATGGACCGGCACGTTCCACAGCATCGCGAACCGCTTGCTGCGACTCCACGCTGAGTCCGTCGGGCTCACGCCGTCGTTCACCGTGCTCGACCGCTCCGACGCCGAGGACCTGCTGAATCTGCTGCGCGACGACCTGGGATTCTCGCGGTTATCGCGTCGCTTTCCGAAGAAGGCCACGTGCCTCGCCATCTACTCGCACGCCGTCAACGCGCAGCGCGGCATCGAAGCGACGCTGGCGGCGGCGTTCCCGTGGTGCGAGCCGTGGGCCGACGAGCTGCGCAGCTTGTTCCGCGCCTACGTCGAAGCCAAGCAGGCGCACAACGTCCTGGACTACGACGATCTGCTGCTCTACTGGCACCAGATGATGGCCGAGTCGACGCTGGCCGCGGCGGTGCGTGCCCGCTTCGATCACGTGCTGGTCGACGAATATCAGGACACCAACGCGCTGCAAGCCGCGATCCTGCTGGCCCTCACCCCGGATGGCCGAGGGCTGACCGTGGTCGGCGACGACGCGCAGTCGATCTTCTCGTTCCGCGCTGCGACGGTGCGCAACATCCTCGACTTCCCGCAGCAATTCGATCCACCGGCCCGTATCGTCACGCTCGAACAGAACTACCGCTCGTCGGTACCGATCCTCGACGCCTGCAACGCCGTCATCGGCCTGTCCCGCGAGGGCTTCGCCAAGCGCCTCTTCTCCGTCAAGCGCTCCCAGCAGAAGCCGATTCTGGTGACCGCCGAGGACGAGGCTGCGCAAGCGGAGTACGTCGTGGAACGCATTTTGGAGCATCGCGAAGCGGGCATCGACCTGAAACAGCAGGCCGTGCTGTTCCGCGCCGCGCACCACAGCGATTTGCTCGAGGTGGGCCTGGCGCGAAGTAACATCCCGTTCATCAAGTATGGCGGTCTGAAGTTTCTCGAATCGGTACATGTGAAGGACGTGCTCTGCATTCTGCGCTGGGCCGAGAACCCGCGCGATGCGGTGGCGGCGTTCCGTGTGCTGCAGGTCCTGCCGGGCATGGGCCCGGGAAACGCCCGCCGAGCCGTTGCGCACCTGGAGCAGCACGGCTTCGCGCTGGCCACGCTGCGCGACTTTCGCGCGCCGGCCGCCGCGGGCGAAGACTGGCCGGGGCTGTGCCTATTGCTGGTCCAGCTGCATGACCCGACGACGGCGTGGCTGGGGCAGCTCGGTGCGGCACGCCAGTGGTATCAACCTCATCTCGAGCGGCTATACGATGCAGCGTCCGCGCGATCCGGCGATCTCGAACAGCTCGAGCAAATCTCCGCGGCCTATCCGACGCGTGAGCGCTTTCTCACCGAGCTCACGCTGGACCCTCCCAGCGCGACCAGCGACGAGGCTGGCGTGGCTCACCTCGACGAGGACTACCTCATCCTCTCGACGATCCACTCCGCCAAGGGACAAGAGTGGGACGTCGTGTACGTCCTCAATACCGTGGACGGCTGCATCCCGTCCGATATGGCGACGAGCAACCCGGAGCAGGTCGAAGAGGAGCGCCGTCTGCTCTACGTCGCGATGACTCGGGCGCGCGACCATTTGCATTTGGTGCATCCGCTGCGCTTCTTCACGCGCGAGCAGCATCGCCACGGTGACCGCCACGTCTACGCACCACGCACGCGCTTCATCCCCGATGCGATTCTGGATCGCTTCGAGCGCAACACATACGTCCGGACGGCCGTCGCCGACTCGTCGGCAGCGCAGCCGATACGCGTCGATGTCGCTGCGCGACTGCGTGCGATGTGGAGCTGACCGTCCGCAAAGAGTCGTTCACGCGCCGCCGGCGACGAGGAGAGAGACAGCAATGACGCGAGTGGTGGTCGTCGGATCGGGCATGGCGGGCCTCACGGCCGCGGCGTACCTGGCACGAGACGGCTGTCAGGTGGACGTCTTCGAGCAGGCGGACCACATCGGCGGCGTCACGACGACGTTCCGGAAGGACGGCTTCGCCTGGGATCTCGGCCCGCTCATGATCGAGGGCTTCGCTCCGGGAGAGCCGTGCGGAGACGTGCTCGCAGAGTTGAGCTGTGCGGACCGTGTTGAGTTCGTTCGCGCTGACCGTGGCGTCGTGTTTCCGGATTACCGGCTACAACCACCGTCCGAGTACATCGGTCCGTACTGGCGGCGCGATCGCCTGAAGGAGATCTTTCCCGGCGAGGCGGACGGGCTCGACCGCTACTACGAGTTCTACGACACGATGCTCGACCTGATGCTGCTCGCCCGCCGCACCGAAGGCGCGGGCCTGCTGCGGTCACTGCCTTTGAAGCTGCGGATGGCGAGGCTGTTCGCTCGCGTGAAGCGGTTCCAGGCCTGGAACTCGAAGCAGCTGATGGACCACTTCTTCGGCGACGACCGGCTGAAGGCGCTCTTTCTCGGCATCCTGGCGGACCTCGTCGTACGGCCGTCGGACTTCATGGGCCTGGCCGTGCCGGCCGTGAACCAGGAGACGGCGTTCGACAGGCGGCTCCCGGCGAAGCTCTCGTCGATCGGGCCGCGGACGACGTTCCAATACGTGGTCGGCGGCTGCAGCGGCCTGGTCCGAGCGGTCGCCAGCGTGATCACTGAGAACGGCGGCCGCCTGCATACGAGCGCTCGGGTGAGCCGCGTCGTCGTCGCCGGCGGCCGCGCGCGCGGCATCGAGCTTGCCGGCGGTGAATCTCACGACGCCGACCTCGTGCTCGTCACGGGCGGCGCGCGGGAGTGCTTCTTCAAGCTCGTCGGCCGGGACGCCTTGCCCAAGTTGTTCGCGGAAGAGCTCGACGACCTGCGGCTGATGGAGTCGGTGCTGATGCTGCATCTGGGCGTCGACATGGACCCGAGCCGTTACCAGAGCGGCATCCTCGACTACCACTACCATACCTACGATCTCGAGGGCGCCGTCGCGCGCATCCAGGCGGGCGAGTACCACGAGGGCAAGGATGGCTTCCTGGTCTACATCCCGTCGTTTCACTCACCGGAGATGGCGCCGGCGGGACAGCACGCGATCACGATCTACACCGTCGCGCCGGATAGGCTGGCCGGCGGTTGGGAGGCGCGACGCCAGGAGATGACCGACAAGCTTCTCGATGGCGCCGAGGAGGTCATCCCGGGGCTGCGGCAACATGCGCGTGTCATCGTATCGATGACGCCCGACGACTTCCGTCTGCGCACGCACCTCGATCACCACGCATTCGGCGGCGTCTCGCCGGTCATGGGGAAGTGCGGCGCTCCGCACCAGACGCCGATCGACGGCCTGTGGTTCCTCGGCTCCCAGAGCGAGACCGCCGGGGGTGTGAACAACGTGACGCTCGGAGCGCGGACCGTCTTCCAGAAGCTGAAGCGCGGGCGCTAGCCCTGCGCTCGGCGGGCGAGAGCGCAACCTCTCCCAGGCAGCAGATTGCCACGGCCCCGTTGGCATCCAGAATCCCCGCGGGGGCGACACGGCCCACCCTGGCAATTCGTCTTCCCCCTCCCCTTTTTTTCTTGAAAATCTTTGACGCTTTTGGGTCGAACAGGCCACTTCACTCTTAGGAAAGCGCTCCATCCCACCCCCCGGGGGCCTGATTCTACTGCAAGGAAGAATCGGATTTGCTCCAGGAACTGGCGGAGAAGGTGCTGGCTCGAGTTCAACTGGTCTTGGAGGCTTGCGACATGAGACTGAAGCAGCTTGCTGTAGCGATCGCGATCGTCGGCTTCTCTAGCGGCGCTCTCGCCAACAACGTGGCCAACACGATTGCCGTTTCGGGTGGAACGATTTACTTCGGCGCGCTCCACACGGACAGCGATCCGTTCACCGATACGTTTGATTTCAACAACGTCCTCGGTCCGGTCCTGGCGAGCGCCAGCTTGATCACCATCGGATTCACACCGGGGCAAAACATCGACTTCACGTCGGCCACGCTGAACGGAAATGCTCTGTTCCTGGGTCCGGCTGGTGTGGTCGAAGCAGCCTTCACGCCTGCCGAGCTCGGTCTCACGGGCCCGCTGCAGCTGATCGTGACGGGTACGACGGGTGCTGGGGGCGGGGTCTCCTCTTCCTACTCCGGCACACTGAACGTGACTGTGATTCCGGAGCCTGGAACCTGGGCGCTGATGCTCACGGGTCTGAGCGGCCTTGGCTTCATGGCCCGCCGTCAGAATCGCAACTAAGAGTCGAGGCCTCCAGCCCATCTGGTGGGTGGCCTGTTTCGCAAAGCAAAGCGGCTTCGGCCGCTTTGTTGCGTTTAACCCGTTAGCCCACAGCACGGCGTGACTCGCCGCACGGAACGTCAGAATCCCCGCGGGGCATCAAAACACGCTCAGGACTCCGCTCGTTCACTTTCACGTTTTTTTTCGAGATCCGTGACTCTTTTTGCTTTGGCGAGGCACTTTACCCTCAAGCAGCCAAGCAATCAGTCCCCCCGGGGGGATCCGGTTCCACCGCAAGGCGAAACCGGTTCCGCTCAAAGGACTGGGGGAAGGGTTGCGGGTTCAGAGGTCACCCTGTCTCGGAGGTCTTGCGACATGAAGCTGAAACAACTTGCAGTAGCGATCGCGATCGTCGGCTTTTCCAGTGGCGCTCTCGCCAACAACGTGGCCAACACGATTGCCGTTTCGGGCGGTACGATTTATTTCGGCGCGCTCCACACGGATAGCGATCCGTTCACCGATACGTTTGATTTCAACAACGTCCTCGGTCCGGTCCTGGCGAGCGCCAGCTTGATCACCATCGGATTCACACCGGGGCAAAACATCGACTTCACGTCGGCCACGCTGAACGGAAATGCTCTGTTCCTGGGTCCGGCTGGTGTGGTCGAAGCAGCCTTCACGCCTGCCGAGCTCGGTCTCACGGGCCCGCTGCAGCTGATCGTGACGGGTACGACGGGTGCTGGGGGCGGGGTCTCCTCTTCCTACTCCGGCACACTGAACGTGACTGTGATTCCGGAGCCTGGAACCTGGGCGCTGATGCTCACGGGTCTGAGCGGCCTTGGCTTCATGGCCCGCCGTCAGAATCGCAACTAAGAGTCGAGGCCTCCAGCCCATCTGGTGGGTGGCCTGTTTCGCAAAGCAAAGCGGCCGGCTTCGGCCGCTTTGTTGCGTTTAACCCAGCTGGCGACGCAGGAACGCGTAAGCCCGGCGCTTCACCGCGTCGGGGAAGCAGTGCGGCCCTTTGAAAACGATGCTGAGGAATCGGCCCCTCGGAAAAGCTGCACGCGCACGCCGCTGAACCTGTCGCACCCCGCACATCGGGAAGATCGCGTCCTGTGTGCCGTGGCTCATGCCGAAGGCGCGCGGCGCGATGCCTGCGGCGACGTCGTCGATGTCGCCGACGTTCAACAGACCGGGCAGGTAGGCGGCAAAGTTGTGCGGGACCCCGCGCTCTTGCACCGCGGCCAACGTGCTGAAGCCGCAGGATGCGAAGGCCGCCCTTACGCGCTCATCGTAGAAAGCATGCCATAGGGCAGTCTGGCCGCCGAGGGAATGCCCGATCACACCGAGCCGGTCGCGGTCCACCTGCTCGTGCTCCTGCAGGACGTCGAGCGCCTGGCACATGTCGAACAGGTACTTCGCCGTGAGGCTCGAGCCGTGCAGCAGACAGTCTGCAAGGAGCAGGGATTCATGCTCGCGGCCCTCGGCAGCGACCCCTTCCCTGCGGTCGATCTCCCGCGGCTGCCGCTCCTCGAAGCCGAGATGATCGGGACAGATCACGACATAGCCCTGGCGGCAGAGCTCGAGCCCATAGTGGAACATGGGCTTTGAGGAGAGTCCCGCCGGCTCCGACTTCCCCAGCCAGTACTGCCCCGCGTGCTGATGCGAGGCGAGAACCGCGGGCCGCCGTTGGCGCCGGCCAGCCGGCAACAGCAGCAGCGCACGGACTCGCTCGCGCGGCGCGACGGCGTACTCGATCAGCTCGCGCGTTCCGTAGTCGGTACGGACGCCTTCGAGAACCCTCACTTCCGGCGGCACGGGCTGCCGAGGAGGGAAGAGCTTCAGGATCGCAGCCTGTCGCAGACGCCGGGCCCCTGCGCTCCCGCGCGGCAACGTCAGCCGCGCAGGCTCCTGCGGAAACGATCGATGACCGAGGCGGCCGTCCCCCGAGCGTCCGCGAGGATCGCGTCGGCCGACTGCTTCACCTCCTGCCAGGATCCTCCCGCTGCGGCGGAGACATTCTTCAGGATCCTCGCTGCCTCGCGCTGCTTCGACTTGAGGGCTCCGAGCTGAGCACGGGCATCCTTGCGCAGCCCGCGAATTCGCACGCGCGCATCGGCCTCGATCATGCGCTCCGTCTTGCGCAGGGCTCGCTGGATCTCGCCGATCGACTTCTCCAAGTGCCGGACTCCCTGCCGGACCTCACTGTAGGCGGCCCGCTCCTCGCGGGACATCGTGCTCTTCACTCGCCGAATAGAGCCAGGCGGCTTCGGCGCCTTCTTCGCTGCCTTCGCGGCCATTTCTTCTCCTCCGAATACGGGACTGTCAAAGCCTATCGCGGGCAGGCTCCTG
>CAYGXT010000057.1:0-11527 GCA_964353695.1 uncultured Myxococcaceae bacterium | reverse complement strand
GAAGCCCGAGGGCGTTGAGGCCCGGCCTCCGGCGGCTCCCTCCCCCTGGTCGCCGCGTAGCCTGCGTGCGCGTATCCTTGGCCGGGGTGCGCGGAACCGCATGAACCCGAATGCCTCGATCCGCTTCCGCCGCATCACGGCGCTGGTCGCCGTTGCGTGGGCACTCCTCGCTCTGGCGCTCGCGCTGCTCCCGTTTTTCCGAACCGAGCGGACGCTCGGCCTGCCCTTCGTGAACTCGGGAGTCGGTGGGGTGGTCGTGATCCAGGAGCCGTCGCCGGAGGCAGCGGCCATGGGTGTCGAACCAGCGGATCACGTCGTGGCCATCGACGGCAGGTCGGTTTACGACTGGCTCTGGGACGACCTTGCTGGCCTCGAGGCCAACGTCCCCAACACCTACCAGCTCAAGAAGCCGGATGGCAGGCCGTTCGAGGTGAGCCTCTCCCCCATTTGGGTGCCTCCCCTCTGGCAGCGGCCCGGGACCGGGCTTCTCCGCGCCGGGCTGATCCTCGTCTCCTGCCTGTATCTGGCCTGCGGGCTGATCGTCTGGCGCTTCAAGCCCAACCGCGCCGAGTCGTGGGCTCTGCTCCTGTTTTGCTGCGCGATCTCGGTCTCGCTCACGGCGGCGCCCGACTCGGGGGGTGCCACGCACGCGCACATGCGGATGTTCGTGAACCTGCCGTTCATCGGGGCGACGATCTTCCACCTGTTCACGACGTACCCGGTCGAGCCGGCCTGGATCGTGCGCCGTCGTGGCCTTCGCGTCATACCCTATGCCGTGGCGAGCGTGATGGCGCTGCTCGTCGTACTCACGCCGGCGCTTGGCCTGCCGCCGTGGCTCCCTCCGGCGATCGGCTTCTACTGGACGGTGGGCATCGCGGTCTTCTGCCTCGGAACGCTCGCCTGGGAGCGGCGGCGGCTGCGCCCGGGACGCGCCACAGACCGCGCGGACGTGATGCTGGTCGGTGCGTTGGTCGCATTTGCGCCGGTGATCTCGGTGATGATCGGGCAGGCATATTTCAAGACGGCCCTGCCGTGGTACGTCGCGATGCTCTGGTTCCTGATCTTTCCGGTGGCCGTCGGCTACGGGATCGTGCGCCGGCAGCTCTTCGAGATCCGCATGGTGGCCAAGTCTTCGGCCGCCTATGGCGCGGCCACGCTCGCCATCACAGGCGTATTCGCGTTCCTGATCACCTTCGCCGACGCCACCGTGCAGCGCTTCAACGTGAATCCGGGTGGCACCTGGTTCTCACTCGCCTTCCTGTTCCTCGCGATCCTGGCCTTCAACCCGCTGCGCAACCGGCTGCAGCAGCTCGTGGACCGCCTCTTCGATCGTGACCGCGCGGCCTACCGGCTGGCCGTGCGCGAGATTTCCGAGGCCATGGTGTCGATGCTCTCTCTCAAGGAGATCGGCGACCGCATCCTCGTGGCGCTCACCGACACCATGGGCGTCGAGCGCGCGATGGTGATGTTGCTCGACGACGAGCAGCGCGTGCTCGAGCCATCGGCCTCGCGTGGCGACTGGGACCGCGAGGCGCTGCAGTCGGAGATTCCGGCGGATCACCCGATCATCACCTACTGCCTCGCGCGGCGATCGTTGTCGCGGCTGGACTTCGACGAGGAGAGCGATCCGGAGGTGCGCGAGACTTGTCGCGAGGTATTCGACACGCTGGAGGTCGAGCTGCTGGTACCGATCGTGTACGGCCTCGAGCTGCTCGGAGTGATCGCCGTGGGTCGCAAGCTCTCGGGCGACCGTTTCGTGGTCGAAGACCGGCAGCTCCTGCGCACGCTCGCGAACCAGAGCGCCATCGCAATCGAGAACGCAAAGGCTTACGACGAGATCGCCGAGCTCAACTCCACGCTCGAGGCGCGCGTGGAGCAGCGCACGCGCGAGCTCGGCGAGACCCAGGCGCAGCTGATCCAGAGCGAGAAGATGGCGTCACTCGGCCAGCTCGTGGCCGGCGTTGCGCACGAGCTCAACAACCCGATCGGCTTCGTCCACGCCAACCTGCAGCTTCTCGAGGAGCAGACGCGCAAGATCGCCGAGGCCGCTCCCGGCAGCCCCGGGGCGCTGAAGGCTCGCGAGGCTGTGCATAAGCTCCTGGTGCGCAGCCGCGAGGGAACGGCGCGCGTCAAGAAAATCGTCGAGGATCTGCGGACCTTTTCGCGCGTGGATCACGCGGAGCTGCTGGAGGTGGACCTGCATGAAGGAATCGAGCGCACGCTCTCGCTGATGGAACCGCGGCTCAAGGACGGTATCCGGGTCGTGAAGCAGTACGGCGAGCTGCCGCCCGTGCGCTGCTACGCTGGGCAGCTCAATCAGGTCTTCATGAACCTGCTGATGAACGCCTGTGACGCCATGCCGGAGGGTGGGGAGATCACCATCCGTACGGCCCGTACCGAACAGGGCGTGCGCCTCGATTTCTCCGACACCGGGCCCGGCATCCCGCCCGAGATCCGGAGCCGCATCTTCGATCCTTTTTTCACGACCAAGGCAGTGGGAAGGGGCACGGGCCTCGGCCTCTCGATCTCGCACGGCATCGTCGAGCGTCACGGCGGTCGCATCGGCGTCGAGTCCAGTGTTGGGAGCGGCACGACCTTCTCTCTCGAGCTGCCGCTCGACGTTTCGCCGGATCAGTCCTGATGCGAGAACGATCCCGCTTTCCCTGCGCGCTCCGCAGGCCGACGAGAGGATTTTGCGCCATGAAGCGTTTACTACTCGCAGCCATGCTCTTCGCCCTCTGCAGCATGCTCCCAAGCATCGCGGCCGCCGCCGATCGAAGCGACGCGCACTTTGGAGACGCGCACTTCATTGCGTACGAAGGCGAACAGAAGTGGCCGATGGCTTCGAGCACGGAGGCGCTCGAGAGCTACGCCGTCCCGATCTACATCGGCCTTCCGACGAAGCGCTACAAGGTGCTGGGTCGCATCTACGACCCGCGCACCACGGGCATTGGCGTGGTCGGCCGTGCCTTCGCCGAGGGTCTCTTCCCCGAAAAGGATCGTCAGCGCGACGTCGCGAACCAGGCGCAGTTTCGAGGCGGCAACGCGGTGCTCGTCACCAGCGATCCCCGGATCTTGAAGGTGCTGGACCTCAGCGAGCAGGAGGTCCAGAATACGGCTCCGCTCTTCGAGCACAAGGACAAGGTCGTGCTCGTGATCGAGTTCGACTAGCCGCCGTCGCGCGGGCGCCGCACCGACTCGATACACTGCGCCCGAACCCCGAACAGGAGCCCCCCATGAAGCTCGGTCTCACCGCCGGCTACTCCGGCGCCTCGATGTCCTTGAACCTCGATCTGATCCTCGAGGCCGAGCGGCTGGGCTTCGACTCCGTCTGGACGGCCGAGGCTTACGGCTCCGACGCCGTGGTGCCGCTCGCATGGATCGGTGCGCGCACCAGCAGGATCAGGCTCGGCACGGCCATCATGCAGATTCCCGCGCGCTCGCCGGCCATGACCGCAATGACGGCCATGACGCTCGACGCGCTCTCCGGTGGCCGCTTCATCCTCGGCGTCGGACCGTCCGGCCCGCAGGTGGTAGAGGGCTGGCACGGTGTTGCCTACGGCAAGCCGCTGACGCGCACGCGCGAGTATGTGACGATCATCCGCAAGATCCTGGCGCGCGAGGCACGCCTCGAGTTCAAGGGCGAGCACTACCAGATTCCCTACGCTGGGCCCGGCGCTACCGGTTTCGGCAAGCCACTCAAGAGCATCCTCCACGGACGCAAGGATCTGCCGATCTACACCGCGTCGATCGGTCCGGCGGGCATCCAGTGCAGCGCCGAGGTGGCGGACGGCCTCATCCCGGTGTGGATGAACCCCGAGCGCTTCGATCTGCTCGCGCCCAGCCTCGAGAAGGGCTTCGCGAGAGCCAATGCCGAGAACGCCGGCAAGCCCGGCTGGAAGACCAAGAGCCTCGCAAACTTCGATGTGGCGCCCTTCGTGACCGTGATCGTGAACGACAACATCGAGATAGCGCGCATGCCCATCAAGGCGATGCTCGCGCTCTACATCGGCGGCATGGGAGCGCGCGGCAAGAACTTCTACAACGACTACGCCAAGCGCCTCGGCTACGAGGAGCAGGCCGTGAAGATTCAGAATCTCTATCTGGCCGGGAAGAAAGCCGAGGCCATGGCGCTGGTGCCGGATAAGCTGGTGGACGAGACGGCGCTCGTCGGCCCGGCGGCTCGCATCCGCGAGCGCTTCGCGGCGTGGAAGAGCTCGAAGGTGACCAGCATGCTCCTCGGCGCGGGGCAGCCCGAAGCCCTGCGGCTGATGGCGGAACTCGCGGCCTAGGCAGCCGGCGCAGGCATGGGCAGCGTGGAGCGCGACCGCATCGTCGGTCTGGACAAGCGGTACGTCTGGCATCCGTACACGCCCATGCAACAGTACCGCGACGAGACCGATCCGTTGGTCATCGTCCGGGCCGAGGGCGCGCGACTGCACGATGCCGACGGACGCTCCTACATCGACGCCAACTCGTCCTGGTGGGTGGCGGCGCTCGGCCACGGCCATCCGCGTCTCGTTGCCGCGCTGAAGCGCCAGGCCGACTTGCTCTGCCACACTGCCCTCGCAGGCATGACCCACGCGCCGGCGGTAGAGCTGGCCGAGGCGCTGGTGGGCGTCGCGCCGTCGGGGCTCGCGCACGTCTTCTTCAGCGACGACGGCTCCACGGCCGTCGAGGTCGCCATGAAGCTTGCGCTCCAATACTGGGCCCAGAATGGGCGGCCCGGGCGGCGCCGCTTCGTCGCACTCGACGGCGCGTTCCACGGCGAGACGCTGGGCGTGACCGCGCTCGGCGGCGTCGAGGTCTTCCGCCGCCCCTTTGCCGGCGTGCTGCTCGACTGCGTACACGTCCCCGCGCCCGGAGACGCCGTCGCGTACGCCCGCGCTTTCGAGGCGCTCGAGCGTGCCGTGCGGGAGGGCGCCGACAGCATTGCCGCCGTGGTGCTCGAGCCCATCGTGCAGGGCGCCGCAGGCATGCGCCTCTACGATCCCGAATATCTTCGAGCTGCACGCGCTCTCTGCGACACCCACGACCTCTTTCTCGTCTGCGACGAGGTCTTTACCGGCTACGGCCGCACCGGTGCCATGTGGGCCTGCGAGCACGCTGGCATCGCCCCCGATCTGCTCTGCGCCGCCAAGGGCTTCGTCGGCGGCATGCTGCCCATGGCCGCCACCCTCGCGACCGAGCGCATCTTCGATGGCTTTCTCGGCGAGCCCGAGCGCGCCTTCTACTACGGCCACTCCTTCTGCGGCAACCCTCTCGGCGCTGCGGTCGCGGGCGAGGTGCTGCGTGTCTTCGAGGATGAGAAGGTGCTCGAGCAGGTGCAGCGCAAGGCGCCTCGCATCGCCCGGGCCTTCGCGGACATGTCTACACTACCCGGTGTCACTCGCACGCGCTCTCTCGGCATGATCGGAGCCCTCGATCTCGAAGGACCCGAGGGCTACCTCGCAGGCGCCGGCTGGCGCGTCCACGCCGAGGCCCGCCGCCGTGGCGCCTACCTGCGCCCGCTCGGCAACGTGGTCTACATCACCCCGCCCCTCACCATCCCGGACGCCGACCTCGACGAGCTGCTCGGGATCGTGCAGGAGAGCGTGGGGGCAGTGGCGCGATCACCAGCCCCCCTACAGCCGCACCACCCCGCCGAGTAGCAGCCCGCCGAGGACGAGAGCCAGCCCGATCCGGTACCACCCGAAGGCCGCGAGCCCGTTCCGATTGAGGAAGCCCACGAGCCAGCGCACGGCCAGAACGGCCGAGACGAAGGCGGCGAGGCAGCCGATTGCCACGGGCAGGGGACCGAGCTGCTCAAAAAGATTTGGCCCGGCGCCCTGGGAGGCGGCCCGGAGGTTCTTCACGAGCTTGAAGGCCGTGGCGCCGCCGAGGGTGGGCAGGGCCAGCAGGAAGGAGAACTCGGCGGCGTCTCGGGGGCGCATGCCGAGGGTGATGCCGCCGGCGATGGTCATCATCGAGCGGGAAGTGCCGGGCCACATGGAGACGCATTGGAAGAGGCCGATGCCGAGGGCCTGTTGCCAGGAGAGGTCATCGATGCCCTGCTGGCCCTCGGAACTCGCGGAGGCGTCGCCGGCGGCCGGGCCTCCGCGGCGGCCGAGCCAGAGCATCCAGACGCCGCCCAGGAAGAGCGCCCCGAGCACGGGCGCCACCCTGAACAGGTGCTCGTCGATGAAGTCGTCGAGCACGGGCCCGAGCACTGCGGCGGGGATGAAGGCGACCAGCAGGTTCACGAGCAGCCGGCGCCCGGCCGGATCCCTGCCCGCGAGGCCCCTCAGGATCTGCAACACCCGGGGCCAGTAGAGGCCGACGACGGCGAGGATGGCGCCGCCCTGGACGACGATGAGGAAGGCATCCACCGCAGGCTTGATCTCGGGACGATCGAGGCCGAGGAAGGCTGCGGCGAGGATCAGGTGGCCCGTCGAGCTCACGGGCAGGTACTCGGTGATGCCCTCGACCAGCCCTAACACGAGCGCCTGCCACCACGTCATCTCGCCCCTCCCGACCGCGAAGCGCCCGCGCTTGCGCTCGGTAGCACAGGCCCGTGAGCGGCCGCCCGAGGCAGGCTCCCGGCCACGCGGCACCGGCGGTAAGATGCGGGTAGGGAGAGAGATGCCCATATCGAAGCCGAAAAAGCCCGAAGGCGCGGCCGACTGGCTGTGGCAGGCGATTCGCGACGAGGCCGCCCGCGAAGCCCAGGCCGAGCCCGTGCTGGCGAGCTTCCTCCACGCCACGGTGCTCAACCATGCCACGCTCGAGGAGGCGCTCAGCTTCCATCTCGCCGGCAAGCTCGCCTGCGAGAACCTTCCTGGCATGACGATCCGCGATGTGATCGACGAGGCGCTTCTCAAGAGCCCCGAGGTGGGCCGCGCCGTACGTGCCGACATCCGGGCCGTGAGCGAGCGGGATCCGGCCTGTCCGGGCTATCTCGCGACACTTCTCTACTACAAGGGCTTCCATGCCCTCGAGTCGTACCGCATCGCGCACTGGCTCTGGGAGCAGGGCCGGCGCTCGTTGGCGCGGCATCTCCAGAACCGCATCTCCGAGCTCTTTGCCATGGACGTGCACCCCGCCGCGCGCATCGGACTAGGCGTCTTCATCGATCACGGCACGGGCGTCGTGATCGGCGAGACGGCCGTGGTCGAGGACAACGTCTCGATGCTCCACGGCGTGACCCTCGGCGGCACCGGCAAGGAGAGCGGCGATCGGCATCCCAAGGTGCGCAGCGAGGTGATGATCGGCGCCGGCGCCAAGATCCTCGGCAACGTGGAGATCGGCGCCCGCGCCCGCATCGCCGCAGGCAGCGTGGTGCTCAGCGACGTGCGCCCCGGTTGCACCGTCGCGGGCGTCCCGGCCGTCACCGTCGGCCACTGCGCGGAGGCGCTCCCGGCCCGGGACATGAAGCAGGGGATCGAGCAGGATCCGGCGATCTGACTTACTGCACCCTGGCGACCTCCACACGGGTGTCGCGATCATTGTGGCCGGGCTGCAGGATCGCGGGCGCCGGCTGGATGTGGAAGTAGCCGCCCGCCAGCTCGACCGGGTTCATCGGCGTGGCGATCACGTTGCGATGCCCCATGCCGCCTTCGAACTGGTAGTTCTCCCACGCGTGGTAGACGATCACCTGCCCCGGCCGCACGCCCGGCGTGATCCTGGCGCGGATGCGGAACTCGCCAATGTCGTTGTGCACGCGCACGGGATCGTTGTCCTCGATCCCGCGCTGGAGGGCGTCGATCTTCGACAGGAAGATGACGGGCTCGCCGCGCTCGAGCTGCAGCATGAGCGGGTTCGTTCGGAACGATGCGTGGATGCTGTGACGGCAATGGCCGCCGGTCATGATCAGCGGGTAATCGCCGCCCGACGTCACGGGATCCTTGTGAACGGGCAGCTCTTCGCCGAGCTCCATGTACAGCGGTTGGTCGATGTAAAACTGAATGCGCCGTGTAAGCGTCGGCCAGGGCATCTTCTTCTGCGTGCGCCATGTGTGCGGCGTGAAGGTTTCGTCTTGCCGCATATCGCCGGCGTTGGCCTTGTTGCCCGGATGCGACCCGAGCCCGGTGAAACGCACGAAACCCTTCCGCTTGAACTCTTCCCATTTGGGCTTTCCGAGATGCGTCGATGCGTTGATCACGGCCTCGGCCACCTTCTCGTGGTCGTTGGCGGTGAACGTGCCCCGAAACGTCATCCGGTGCACGAAGTCGTCGATGCGGCGGCGCTTGCCGCCGACGGCGTACGACGTGAGCCCGCGTGCGTGCGCACGTTCCTGCACCTTTTCCGCGAGCAGGACAGTGATCTCCCACTCCGGCTTCGCTTCGCCCGGAGGAGCGACGGCCGCGGTGGTCACGTGCGCGAACGGCATGAGCGGCGTGTACCAGTCGTTCACATCGGTCTTCTCGTAGGACGCGGCAGCGGGAAGGACGAAGTCCGCGTTGAGGGCTGTGGTGCTCATGCGGATGTCGGTGGCGACGAGCAGGTCGAGGCGCGGCAACAGCTCCTCGAACAGACGATGGCCACCGCGGACGCGGCGGAGCGGGTTGCTGCCCGTGGCGAAGAGGATCTTCGGCGGCGTCGCCGACGGAAGCGTCTGCCAGCCGAGGCGTACGGACTCGGCGAGGTATTCATCGACCTCTTTCGTCAGGTACGGGTCCCACTCCTTGCTCCTGTTGCTGAGCTGGCGCAGGCCACCGTGCTGGTACCAGAATAGGACGGCACTGGCGGCGCCCCCGACGCTCATCTTGCGGAACAGATGGAGCGAGGCCAGCTCGTCCGAGTAGCCCTTCAGCTTGAAGCCGATGAACGGCAGGATGGCCGGCGCCACGACCCTGAGCGTGTCCAGGCGCCCGAGTCCTGCTCGGTACGGCATGGTGAGCGTGCCATCGACGATGAAGATCGGGAGCGAGTCGTATCCCGCGCCCTTCCTTCCCATCTGGCCGCACAAGGCAAAGAGCAGGATCTGGGCCCGCATCATCAGGTCGCCGTGGTAATACTTGGAGATGCTGGCGCCCGCAACGCCCGACGCGGCGCGTGCTCGGGCGAACGCGCGCGCGACGTAACGGATCGCATCGGGATGGGCGCCGCAGACCGCCGACGCTTTCTCCGGCGTGTAGTCGCGGTCGAGACGCTCCTTCAGCACCTGGAACACCGGCTTCACACGCAGCGGGCCGTTGTGCGTCTGCACTTCGTACTCGCCCTCGAGCGCCGGAACGATCTTGCCGAGCGCGAGTGTCTTCTTCGGCGTCTTCACCGCCCGCTTCTGGTTCACATCGTACACATAGAAGACGTCGTCTTTGCCGCCGCGTCGGACGTCGGACTCGCGCAGAAAAGTTCCGGTGTCCGTGCGCAGGAGGAAGGGCAGGTCGGTCTGCTCACGCACGAAGTTCGTGTCGGCCAGCCCCTCGGAGGCAATGACCTGCGCCATGCCGAGCGCGAGCGCTGCGTCGGTACCCGGCCGCACGGAGATCCAGTGGTCGGCGTGGACCGCCGAGGCGTTGAAATCGGGGCTGATGGCGATGATGCGGGCGCCGTTGTACCGCGCTTCGGTGAGGAAGTGGAAGTTGGGAATCTGCGTGTACGCCGGGTTGCCACCCCAGATGAGGATGAGATCGGAGTTGAAGTAATCGTCGGCGGAGCGGCTTGCGACCGGGATGCCGAAGGTGACGGCCGCCCCCTGCTGCTCGTCGCCGACTTCGGTGTTCAGGTCGAGTACGAGGGCTCCGAGCAGGTTCGCGAAGCGGTTGACCGCCACCCACGAGGCGACCCCAGTCGCGTTTCCGTCGAAGACGATGGCTTCCGGCGCGTCGCGCTCGAGCGCATCGATCATGCGGTCGGCGATCTCAGTCAGCGCTGCGTCCCAGGTGACCTGCTGCCACTTGCCCTCTCCGCGCTCGCCCGCACGCTTGAGCGGATGCGTCAGGCGAGCCTCGTCGCGCATGCTGCGGGAGAAGCAGGCTCCCTTCTCACAGCCACGAGGGTTGAAGTCCGGAACGGATGCGTTGGTCTGCTCATACGTGCCCGACGCTTCCTCCCAGGCAACCACACCATCCTTGACGTAGACGTCGTACGCGCAGCTGCGCTGGTACCAGCAGTTCACCAGGTGAGTGCCCTTGGAGGTACTATCCCAGCGCCAGCGTGCGCGGTATCGGTCCTCTTGTTGCTTGTCCAGCCTGCGGGTCGATGCGGGTTCTTGGGGAATGCGATCATTGGTGGCGGTATTCTTATCGCTGCCGTGGTTCACGTCGTCGTCCTCTGTGCCGGATAGGGCGAACGCCGACACGTCGGCAGCGTAATCCAACTCCGAAACGACGGCGAACGTGAGGTTGAGCAAACGGGCGGCACCGGGAGACGACTTCCCAGCGCGCGTGCTTCATGACTCTCGGGCAATCCGCTCGGCGACGGCATGTGTACGATTCACCAGATCGTCGAGCTGCAGCTCATCCAGTCCAGCGAGCGAGACCGCCACGCGGCCCCGCCATGGCGCTGTCCACTGCGCTGGGATTGGCTTGCCCTGGAGTCCCCACAGGCCGCCGACCGTCGCACCATTGCAATCGGTGTCCAGGCCTGCAGCGACGACTTCGCCGATTGCCGCACCAAAGTCATCCCGATAGGAGAGGAGAGCCCAGACCACGAGTGCGAGGTTGTTCACGGTGTGAACCGGGGAGAGATCCGCATAACGCTTCCGGATGATGCGGGCCCCATCCACGTTGCCGGCCTGCGAGCCCGCGAGGTGGACTGCCTCGGTAGCCGCCGAATCGCCGGGGATTTGGCGCAGCGCCACTTCGATGGCCGTTTCAAGCGAGGAAGCTCCGGGGATGGCTGCGCCGACGGCCGCCACGAACGCAGCACCGTACACGCCGTCTCCGCAGTGCGACAGCGCTGCGTCGCGCCGCGCGAGGTCGGCGGCCAACGCCGGTCGCCCCGGGCACACCCATCCATACAGATCGGCGCGGATCTGGGCTCCGATCCATTCCTTGTATTCGTTGTTCGCGCAGTCCGCCAGATCGAAGCCGGGCTCCGCGCCAAGAGCGAACCACTCGTGAGCGCGCTCCAGCAACGTACGGTACGCCGCACGCTCCGCGGTGAACGTGGCGGCAGCAGGAAGCCGCCGCAGCCACGCGCGTGCAACGTCGGACGTGCGGAGTGCCAGGCCGTGATCTTCCAAGAGAAGTAGCGCAAGAACCGTGTAGTTGATGTCGTCATCCGGCTCGCTGCGTTCGAGAACGCCGCGGCAAGAAGCACGGCCGCTGGTCTCGACGATCGTGCCCTCGATCAACGGGACGTAATCGCGCAGTGGCAGGGCGCCAGCTCGCGTCAGGTAGGCGGTCAGAGCGGCATGTCCCTGCCCCATGGACAGCAGCTCGACGGGCTTGCCGAGCTGGCAGCCCGAGATCCGACCCTGCCACGCTCCGCGGATTCGCTCCCGAAGCTCGCTCAACTTGCCTCCTCCTACCGACGGCTCAGAGCGCAATCGCCCCGCTCACCCGCGGCGGGCCCCCTGGAGCGGCTCGCGACTCCGGAGTCC
>CAYGXT010000056.1:0-11623 GCA_964353695.1 uncultured Myxococcaceae bacterium | reverse complement strand
CATCGCCCGCGCTGCGCCACTCTCCCTGGAGCAGATTCGCGACGAGGTTGCGCGGGAAGACCAGATTCGACGCGAAGTCGCCGATGCGATCGCGCACGAAGCGCGGGATCACGAAGCGGTAGACCCGTCCGATGGGATCGGCGACTCCCACGATGAACGCATGATTGAACGTCCAGACGCTGCGGTTGAACGGTTCCAGCGGATCGGGAAAGTTCGGAGTCGGGAACGTCTCGTGCTGGAAGGCTGCGGCGCCGGGGCCCGAAAAGCCGGACCAATCGCGGCGCTTCACGGGTTGCGCGCAGCTCGTGGTCACGACAATCAGAAGCAAGAGCGCCACTACTCGTAGCATCGACTGCACCTCCATCCCCTCACGTTCCATTGGGGGCGGGATCTCCCCACCGGGGTCTCGAACCAATTGAGAATTGTCGGGTTCTCTGAAAAATGGAAATGTAGGGTCAGAGGGCCCCCCCCCGCTCGCGGCTCCGCTCCGGCTCCCGGAGAAGCAGAGGTAGCACGTGATCGACCAGCAGGCCCCACGCGTCGCTATCCTGGGGGCCACTGCCAGATGGGAAGGCTTTTGAATGATGGCTGATCAGAACAGGTCACCCCTGCTCGCCATCTGTACCGCGATCCTCGTCGTTACGGCGATGTACCTCGCCGCTAGCATCGTTGCCCCGATGGCGTTCGCACTGTTTGCAGTGGCCCTCGTCTGGCCGCTGCAGAAGGCACTGCAGCGGCGGCTGCCGACGCTGCTGGCACTCGCGATCGTGATCGTCCTCTACGCGACCATCATCGGGTCCCTTGGGTCTGCGGTCGCCTGGTGCGTGACCCGGGTCGTCGAGTATCTGGTTGCGGATGCCGCCCGGTTCCACATCCTTTACCAGCAGAAAGCAGACTGGCTCGCGCAGCACGACATCTATCTGGCGAGCCTTGCCGTCGAACACTTCGATGTCGGATGGCTGATCCAGCTGTTCCAGGGTCTTACACTTCGGCTGCAAGGCTTCCTCCGCTTCGCCTTGGTGACACTGATCTTCCTGATGCTCGGGCTGCTCGAGGTGGGTATGACCCGCGACAAGCTCGCGGTAATGGCCAACCGTACGGCGGGGCGAGTCATCATCGAGGCTGCAACGGAATCGGCGGCGAAGTTCCGCCGTTACATGCTCGTCCGTGCGTTGATGAGCGTGCTCACCGGCCTCACCGTCTGGGGATTCGCCATGATGATGAACTTGGAACTGGCGGCTGAGTGGGGCGTCATCGCATTCGTCCTGAACTTCATTCCGTTCATCGGGCCGCTCGTCGCCACGCTGCTTCCCACGTGCCTGGCGGTGGCGCAGTTCGCCTCCATTCAGACGGCCCTGCTGATCTTTGCGTGCCTGAACATCATGCAGTTCATCATCGGCAGCTACATCGAACCACGCATTGCCGGTGCGACGCTGTCGCTGTCGCCGTTTCTCGTGCTGTTCGCTGTGTTCTTCGGCAGCTTCCTCTGGGGCATCGCCGGGGCCTTCATGGGCGTGCCGATACTCATCGCGATCGTCACTCTCTGCGCGAAGTCTCCGTCGACAGCCTGGGCCGCGGATCTGCTGGGCGGAGAGGCGAAGCGGCCGGATGCCTGACATCGGTCGACCCGCCGCGCTCCGATGCCCGGAGTCGTCCGATCACCTCGAGCTACGCGCACCTGCAAATCGGGCGGGACATCGCTAGCGTGTTGGCAGCTTGATGCTGGCACGCCGCCTCTCAGGCGGCGTTTCAGAGGCGGAAAGGATTGAGCATGAGCAGCGTCGCGCCCGAGAAGGATTCCCATGACGAGCGGAAGCTCGATTTCGAGCCCACCGCTGGGTCGCCCGGACGATCTGTCTTTAAGAACTGGCTGCTGCAGGACTCGCCGTACATCGCCATGTTGTTGCTGGCGCTCGCGGGCGTCATCTTCCGCCTGCCGGTGGCTTATTGGGTGGTTCTGGCGCCGCTGTTCGGCGTCATCTGCGTGGTCGTTGGATGGCGCCGGTTCGAGACCCGGGAAGCCCGCCTGGAACTGCTCTCTACGCAGGCGCTCAGCTGGTTCGCCCTGATCCTCGCCATCTACGCGCTCTACAGCTACGGCGTGCAGGGCGTGCTGAACACCATCGCGACTCCGCTCGTCATGTTGACCATGCTGGCACTCGGCACGTTTGTGGCTGGAGTCCAGGTGCGGGTCTGGCGGATCTCCGCGGTTGGCGCGGTGCTGTTCCTCGCCGTGCCGGGCATCGGGTGGCTCAAGCAGTCGGCCCCGCTCCTGGCGATCGCCACGCTGGCGATCATCGCGATCGGTGGTCTGACCTGGTGGGTGGACTACCGGCGACACGGCGGCATCTGACGTTCCGACTCCAGCGCGTGCTTCCCGGGCGCAACGTTCCGCGTCGAGGCACTCCGCACCTGCCGGTTCAGTCGGGTTCGGGGCGCACGCCCACGGCGACAGGTAGTGGTTGCCCTTTGCGCGAACCGAACTTATGGGAGTACGCCCACGTGAATTCCGCTCCAAACAGGAAGATCTGAGCGGAATAGTAAACCCACAACAGCACCACGACGAGAGACGCGGCCGCCCCGAAGCCGGAGGAGATGCCGCTCCTTCCAATGTAGACGCCGATGAGGATCTTGCCGGCCATGGACAGCAGCGAGGTGAAGGTGGCACCGACCCAGACATCTCTCCAATCGATCCGCACACGAGGCATTGCCTTGTAGATCATCGCGAACACCGCAGTTGAAAGCGCGACGCTGATGGCGAGATCGATCGTGTTCGCGACCGACATCCATCCGTCGAACAGTGGATCCCACCACCTGTTCAATGCGGCCAGGCCGGCGCTGAACGCCAACGACACCATCAACAGGAATCCGATTCCGAGAATCATCCCGAACGACAGGAGGCGGGCGCGCACCACCCCCCACAGGCCGGCGTGTCGGGCCCTCTGCGGTGCCCGCCAGATTCGATCCAGAGCATCCTGCAGTTCGCCAAAGACGGACGTCGCGCCGATGAAAAGAAGAATTGTCCCCAACGCCGTTGCGGTCACGCTTTCGGTCGTCTTGCGTGCGCCTTCAAGCAGGCCCTGTACTGCCGATGCACCGGGGGCACCCAGCAGGCCGTGCAGCTGACCGTAGATCTCGCCACGGGCGGCGTCCTCGCCGAAGGCTATTCCGGCGACAGAAATCACGATGAGCAACAGTGGGGTAATCGAGAACATCGTGTAAAAGGCCAGTGCGGCGCCCATGCTCTGGGCGTAGTCATGCGCCCAATTGACGGCAGCCGATTTGAGCAAATCCGACACATCCTTGTAGCTCATAATCGCATGCCACCTTCATCCGCGGGACGTCTCATAGTCGGCGACGCTCCCGCTGGGAACTTGCCAGAATCAATGGCTGTTGTCGTATGGAATCGAACGCAGCCCGATTCTTCTTCCTACAGGTCATCCCGAAGCTCATGCCGACCTGCGGTAGTCGCCCCCCGCACTGCGTCATGTGGCTGGTTGTGCAACCCCGGCGCTCATGCGAAACTCGGCCGGCGGGAGACTCGCATCCATGACGCAGGCGACCACCGCCACGCCTCGGCCGCTCACGCTCGTCGAAGCGCTCATCCCGATCGTGAGCCTGATCGCGCTGGTCGGCTTGTCGTTCTTTCTGTTTGGCGACGCTGGCGCGCTCGGGCCGAACCAGGTGGCGCTGGTCGTAGCGACGATCATCGCCGTGTTCATGGGCTGGCGCTGCGGACACAGCCTGGACGCCCTGCAGCAAGCGGCGATCGACAGTGTTTCGTCGGGCATCAGCGCGATGTTCATCCTCCTCGCGGTTGGCTCGCTGATCGGCACCTGGGCGATGAGCGGCACGCTGATCGCGATGGTCTACTACGGGCTGCTTCTGCTCCACCCGAATTACTTCTACCTGACCGCAGCGGTGATCTGCGCCGTGGTCTCGCTCTCCATCGGCAGCTCGTGGACAGTGGTCGGGACGATCGGCATCGGCTTGATGGGCATCGCCCTCAACATGGGGCTGGACCCGGCCGTCACCGCCGGCGCTATCATCTCGGGCGCGTACTTCGGCGACAAGTCCTCGCCGCTGTCCGACTCGACGAACCTGGCGGCGGCCGCCGCCGGCGCGGATCTCTACCAACACATTCGCGCGGTGCTGTGGACCTCCGTTCCGGCGATGGCGATGGCGCTGGGGCTGTTCTGGTATCTCGGCGAGCCGGGAGATTTCGACGCCTCGCACAAGATCGACGCGATCAAGGATTTCTTCAACGTATCGCTGGTCCTGTTCCTGCCGCTGCTCGTCGTCGTCGGCTTGGCGTTTTGCAAGCTGCCGCCGTTCGCCACCATTTTCATCGGCGCCATCGCCGGGGGCGTGCTCGCCACCGTCGTCGCCCCGTCGCGCGTCCTCGCATTTGCCGGCGCCGAGGATCTGCCGCACGCGCTGGGGCTGCTCAAAGGCGTGTGGCTCGCCTTGGCAGACGGCTACAAGTCCAACACCGGCGACGCGGCGATCGACGGGCTCATCTCGCGCGGTGGAATGGAGAGCATGCTCGGCACGATCTGGCTGATCATTACCGCCCTCGCCTTTGGCGGAGTGATCGAAAAGGCAGGCGTCCTCGAGCGGCTGATCACGCCGATCATCGAGTCGGCGAAATCGGTTGGGACCCTGGTTGCGTACCTCGTCGGTGCGGTCATCACCACCAACGTGCTGACGGCCGACCAGTACATCGCCATCGTGCTGCCGGGCCGCATGTTCAAGGACGCCTTTCGGGCGCGCGGCCTCGCCCCGGTCGTGCTGTCGCGGGCCATCGGCGACTCCGGAACCGTGACGTCGGCCCTGATCCCCTGGAACAGCTGCGGCGCCTTCATGGCGGCGACGCTGGGCGTCGCCACGGTCCACTACGCGCCCTTCGCGCTCTTCAACCTCCTTTGCCCGCTGATCACCGTCGCCAGCGCCTACGCCGGCCTGCGCATGATCCGTATCGATGGGTCGGCTGGGCGGACCGGATGACGTCCGGTACGCGCTGAGACCATACGCCCATGCACCCTCCCGATTCCGGCACCACCCTACAGGCCCTGATCGCGCTGATCGCGATCGCCAATCCGCTCGCCGCGGTCCCGGTCTTCCTCTCGCTCGTCCCCGCTGGAGATCCCAAGGCGACGCGTCAGGCAGCGACCCGCGTCGCGCTCGCCGTCTTCGGCATTCTGGTCGGCGCAGTTTTGATCGGCCGCCTCGTGCTCGAGATCTTCGGCATCTCGTTCGCGGCGTTCCGTGTCGGCGGTGGCCTGGTCGTGACCCTGACCGGCCTCGACATGCTGCGCAGCGGGCATGGGGCAGAGCTCGACGAAGCCGGCGCGGAGAGCGCCGCCGAACACCTCATCGTGCCGGTCGCGATGCCGCTCATCGCGGGTCCCGGCACCATCATCACCGCGATGACGATGGCTGCGCGCGCGGCCGATGCCGGCCGGCCGTCTGTGATGTTGGTCGCCGTCGCCGCCGTGGCGGCCTTCGTATGGCTGGTGCTGGCTCTGTCCGGATGGGTGCAGCAGCGAATCGGGATGCGCGGACAGGCCATCGTCGCGCGCTTCATGGGTCTGGTGCTGGTGGCCATCGGCGCACAGCTGGTACTCGGCGGGATCGGCGATTTCTTCAATCTGGCGATCGGGACGAATCATCCATGAATGCAGCCGGCCGCGGCCGGCGACGAAAAGGAGACGTGATGTTTGGAGCCTCCGTTGGTCACGGCGACATCCTGATCTGGTTCTTCGAGATCTTCATGTTCGTGGTCTGGTTCTGGCTGTTGATGACCGTGGTGGGAGATCTGCTCCGCGACCACGAGCTATCCGGTGGCGGCAAGGTGCTCTGGATGGTGGCCCTGCTGCTCTTCCCGTACATCGGCATCTTCGCCTACGTGCTCATCCGCGGTGGGGGCATGAGCGCCCGTGCGGCGCGCTCGATGCGCGACGCCCAGGAGCGCTTCGACGCCCACGTACGTTCGGTCGCCGGCACCGCACAATCGCCGGCCGAACAGATCGAGAAGGCCAAAGCGCTGCTCGAGGGCGGCACCATCGACCGGCCCGAGTTCGAGCGCCCGAAGGCCAAGGCCCTGCAGTAGCGGACCCGCCCGGGAGGGCGGCGCGTTCAACGCCACGGACCTGAGCCGCGCTGGGTGCCCGTACTCAGCGCGGCGCGGGAGCCGGCGTCTCGTGCACCTTGTAGACGATCGCATACAGCACGGGCACGACGATCATCGTCAGTACGCAGGCGAACGCCAGGCCGAACATGATGGTCACCGCCATGGCGCCGAAGAACGCATCCTGCACCAGCGGGATCATCCCAAGAATGGTCGTCACCGCAACGAGCAGCACCGGCCGCAGGCGGGCGACGCCGGCGTCCAGGATCGCCTGGTACGGCGCCTTGCCGTGGCCCATCTCGAGATAGAGCTCTTCCACCAGGACGACCGAGTTCTTGATCTGCTCGCCGCCGAGCGATAGGACGCCGAGCAGGGCCATGAAGCCGAAGGGCAACCCGGTGAGCAGCATGCCTGCCGTCACACCGATGATCGCGAACGGAACGGTCAAGCAGATGATCATCGTCGTCCGTACCGAATTGAAGAGGCAGACCACGATGAAGATCATCACGAGCAGCACGGCCGGGATCGACTGCGCCAGGGCAGCCCGGGCGTTGCCAGAATCCTCGTACTCACCGCCCCAGGCGAACGAATAGCCGGGCGGCAGCGGGATCGCCTCGATCGGCGTGCGCACGCGCGCGAACAGCTCGCTGGGCAGGCCAACCCGAGGATCGCCATGCACAGTGATGGTTGGGATGCGGTCGCGGCGCATGACGACGGGATTCTCCCATCCCATCTCGATGCCGGTGATGACCTGGTTCAGCGGGATCATGCGGCCCGCCACGGGGCTCCAGATCTGCATGCTGTAGATGGCATCGACGCTGCTGCGCTCGCTCTCGGGCGCCCGGGCGACGATCGGCAGCAGACGCGTCTCCTGGGGGAAGACGCTCGTCCCGCTGCCGCCCGGCTCGCGGAAGAAGCCCACGACGCGCCCTTCGAGTCCCGTCTCCAGCGCTTCCGCTACCTCGACCCGGGTCAGGCCGTTGCGACGTGCCTGCACCTCGCGCAGATCGGGTTGAATCACCTTCTCCGGCTCGCGCCAGTCGTCGCGGATGCCGACGGCGCCGCCGTTGGCGACGAGGATCCGCTCCGCCTGGTCGGCCAGCTGACGCAGCGTCGCGGGGTCGGAACCGCTGAAGCGCGCCTGGACGCGCCCGCCCTTGCCCGGGCCGAGCAGGAACTTCTTCGCCACCGCGTTGGCGCCCGGGTAGTTCTGGTCGAGATATTGCTGCACGGTGGGCAGCAGGGCGTCGAGCTTCTGCTCGTCATCGACCTCGACCAGGAACTGCACGAAGCCGCGATTCTCCCGCTCGGGCGTGTAGACCAGCAGGAAGCGCAGGCCGCCGCTGCCGACGAACGACGAGACGTGCTTCACCCCCGGCTGCGCCAGGACGAATTGCTCGACCTGTTCGGCGAAGACCTCCGAATCTCGAATGTGGTAGCCGGCCGGCAGGAAGGTATCGACCAGAAACTGCGGTCGTGTTGCTGGCGGGAAGAAATTCTGCGGCACCTTGCCGAAGCCGTAGAGAGCGGCGACGAAGAGCAGGATGACCGACACCAGCACGGCCCAGCGGAAGCGCAGCGCCGCTACGAGCAGGCGGCGATACCCCTGGAAGAACGCGCCCCGGTAGGCGTCGCCGGCCTCGCCCGCGCCGCCGGCCTTCGGCTTGAACAGCAGGTAGCCAAGCAGCGGCGTAACCGTAATCGCCGCCACCCAGCTCAGCGTCAGCGAGATGAAGATGACCCAGAACAGGGAGTTGGTGTACTCGCCGGTGTTGTCCTCCGACAGACCGATGGCGGCGAAGGCGACGACGGCAATGGCGGTGGCCCCGAACAGCGGCCACTGGTTCTGCGCGATCACGTCGCGAATGACCTGTAGCTTGTCCTTTCCGCCTTCGATGCCGACCTTGATGCCCTCGGTGATGACGATGGCGTTATCGGTCAGCATACATAGCGCGATGATGAAGGCGCCGAGCGAGATGCGCTCGAGCAGGATTCCACCCATCAGGTACATGACCAGGACGGTCGACAGAATGGTGAAGACCAGCACCAGGCCGACCGCGAAACCGGCGCGCAAGCCCATGGCAATGAGCAGCACGACGAAGACGATCGTCACGGCCTTGATGAGGTTGAAGACGAAGCTGCTGGTGGCCACCGCGACCGCTTCCGGCTGGAAGTTGATCTCGCCGATCTCGATGCCGATCGGCTGCAGCGGGCGCAGCGTGTCGAGCTTGTGGCGCATCGCCTCGCCCATGGTCACCACGTTGCCGCCGCGCACCGTGGAGATGCCGAGCCCGATGGCCGGCTTGCCGTCGAAGCGCAGCATGCGGCGGGGCGGGTCGGCGTCGGCGCGCTCCAGCGACGCCACGTCGCCGAGGGTGAGCTGCGGGCCTCCGCCCCCCGCGCCGATCACCAGGTTGAGCATGTCGTCCGGTGATTCGAAGGCGCCCTGGGGATCGACCACCAGGTAGGAGTCGCCTACCCGCACGCGACCGCCGTCGGCGGCGACGTTGCGCGACTGCAGCTGACGGTAGATCTGCTCCTCGTTGATGCCGAGCCGCGCCAGGCGCTGGCGCGACATCTCGAGGAATACCACCTCCTGCTGCTCGGCGAAGAGGTCGACCTTCTTGACGTCCTGCACCGTCTGCAATTCGCGGCGCAGGAACTCAGCGTAACGGCGCAACTCGGCCTTCGTGTAGCCGTCGCCGCTGATCGCCAGGAAAACGCCATAGACGTCGCCGAAATCGTCGATCACCATCGAACGGCCGCGCACCGCCGGCGGCAGGCGGCCCTGGACGTCGTTGATCTTGCGCCGCAGCTCGTCCCAGACCTGCGGAATGGCGTCTGCGTGGAACTCGTCCTTGATGATCGCGCTGACCACCGAACGGCCCCGCGTCGACTCCGATTCGACGCGCTTGAGCTGACCGAGCTGCTGCACCGCGCCCTCGATCGGGTTGGTGACCTCCTTCGCCACCTCCTCCGCGCTGGCGCCGGGGTATGGCGTGACGATCAGCGCCTCCTTGATGGTGAACTCAGGATCCTCGAGCCGCCCCATGCTCGCATAGGCCGCCAGGCCGCCGAGCAGCGCGATCACCGCAGCCGCCAGGACGATGCGGCTGTTACGGACGGAAAACTCGCCGCTGTTCACGACGAGCGCGCTCCGAGTGCGTCGCCGAGGTCCTGCACCGTCATCCCGGCGCGCAGGAAGCGAACGCCGGCGACGGCGATGCGATCGCCAGGCTGCAGACCGTCGAGGATCTCGATCTGGGTGCCGGTCACCGCGCCGAGCTTCACCGGACGGCGCTCGACCACCTGATCCTTGCCGATGACCCAGGCCACGGCTTCGCCGGCCGCGTCCTTGAACACGGCGGAGGTAGGCACGAGGATCGACTCGCCGAGGATGCTGGCACGCCGGTAGGTGAGGCTCACCGTCGCCGTCATGCCAGAGAGCGCGGTGACGCCAGGCGGCACCTTCATCGCAACGCGCATCCGATAGGTCTGCGTCGTCGGGTCCGCCTGCTGGGCGATCTCTCGGATGTGCACCGGAAACTGCACCCCCGGCGCGCCACCGAGCTCAGCCGTCATCTGCACGATGTCCGCCGACTGGATGTCGGCCACCATCAGCGTCTCGGGCACGTCGACGGCGATGTCGATCTCGTCGACGTCCTGGAAGCGCACGATCGGCTGCTTCGCCCGGACGTTCTGGTTCGGTTCGACGAAGCGCTGGGAGATGACGCCGTCGTAGGGGGCGCGCAGCGTGCTGTCTTGCAGCTGGATGTTCGCTTCTACCACCCGCGCTTCGAGCCCGCGCACCTCGGCCTCCTTGCCGGCGATGTCTTCGGCGCGGCCGGTCGCGCCCTTCTCGAGCAGCTGGCGGGCCGACGTGTGCTCCTCCTGGGCGACCAGGTAGGCGGTGCGGACGCTTTCGAACTCGCGCCGCGAGATGGCACCGGAAGCCACCAGCTCTTGAAAGCGATTGAACTCCGTGAGGGCGTTGCTGAGCTGCGCCGCCGTCGCCCGCACTTGCGCTTCGAGCCGGCGCCGCTGCTCGGGGCGGTCGCCGGCTCGAAGCGCATCGCGCGCGGCGCGCGCCTGGTCGAGCTGGCTCTGCCGGCCTTTGAGCTGCGCCTCGAACTCATCCTGCCGGAGCTGCGCGATCAGTTCGCCCTTGGCGACCCTCTGCCCTTCGAGGATCGGCAGGCTGGCCAGAATCCCGGGTACCTGGAAGGCGAGCTCGACGCGCCGCGACGCTTCCACCGTCCCCGGCAGCAGTCGCTCACGCGTCTCGCTACCGGCGGTCACCAGCGTCGTCTTGACCGGGCGGACGACCTCGGCCGGCGGTTCGGTCGGCGGAGCACATCCGGCCGCGAGCAACACCGCCAACAATGAAGAGGCGAACGCTGAACCACTAGATCTGGGACTGGTCATGATCCACCTTCACAGGCGTTGGTGATTGAACAGGTAGGATCTGCACAAGGCCCGTCGGCGCGGCGAATGCGCCTCGAGATCGAGGCGATGAGAAAGAACCGTTATCTTTCACCCGAGCATGCTCTAGCACGTCAAGTCACGCGAAGAACTCGACACCACCGGTCTTGAGGTCGTAGAACGCACCCGCGATCTTGACGGCACCGGCTTTCTCCAGTTCGGCGATGACGTTGCTGTGTTTTCTGATGTTGTCCATGGTCAGCTCGACGTTCTTTCGCGCCACCGCATCGACGAAGGCCGCGTTGTTGGCCGTGCGATCCCCCGCGTAAGTCGTCGCTTTGATCGCCGGCTGGATCTTCGCAAGCAACTGCGTGAGGTTGCCAAGCTTTGCGTCCGCGATTGCCCCGGCCACCGCGCCACACGCCGAGTGACCCATCACCAGTATCACTTTGGCTCCGGCGAGCTTGGTGGTGAACTCCATGCTGCCGAGAATGTCGGGGTTCTCGATGTTACCCGCGATCCGAGCGTTGAAGACGTCGCCCATGCCGAGGTTGAAGAGGATCTCCGCCGGAGCGCGCGAGTCGATGCAGCTGAGCATTACGCCGGCAGGAAACTGCCCCGAAGCCGTGGCGCGCTGCTCCGCGAGGAAGTCGCGCTGGATCTTCTGCCCTTCGACGAAGCGGACGTTGCCATCCTTCCACTTCTTGAGGATCTGGTCAGCCGTCATCTGATCTCGGGCTTCCTTCGTCAGCGCCACGATGGACGATTCCTGCTCGGCGGCGGCACCGGCCGCCATCGCACCATTGGAGCGAAGCAAGCCGGCCGCCACTGCCACGGCAGACGTCGTTATGAAGGCTCGCCTCGAAGGCAAGCGCGGCAAGTGATCTCGATTGCCTTTTTCGGATTCACACATGAGGCTGGTCTCCAAGTAACAGTCGTACAGGCTTTAGGAGCGCCGACCGCAAGACGGCTGGAGCGTCCCTCACTTGGCATCGAACTGAACGCCGAGCACCTCATCGCTCCACAGCTTCCAGACGCTGCCGTCGTGATGGAAGGCCACGAGGCTGTCCA
>CAYGXT010000055.1:3105-11685 GCA_964353695.1 uncultured Myxococcaceae bacterium | reverse complement strand
GACCGGGCCCTACGCGTCGCTCGTCGGTCACGACCTCAACTACATCTCAGTTGCGGGGGTGCTCGGCTCGATTGGCTGCCCGGGAGGGCCACCCGCCATTCCGCTGAACGTCATCGGGGATTTCGCGGGCGGGGGTCTCTTTGCGGCGTTCGCCATCCTCGCGGCGATCGTCGCGCGCGAAAAAGCGGGGTGCGGCCAGCACATCGACATGGCCATGAGCGACGGAGCGCTCTCTCTCGCGTGCCTGGCCGCCGCCGACACGCTCTCGACGGGAGACTCACCGCGGAGGGGCGAATATTACCTGAGCGGCGCGCTGCCCTGCTACCACGTGTACGAGTGCGCCGACAAAAGGTGGCTTTCGATCGCGTGCATGGAGCCGTGGTTCTGGCGCAAGCTCTGCGCGCAGCTCGGATGCGAGTCGTTCGCCGAGGCGCAGTTCGATGCGACGCGGTTTCCCGAGATGTTCGGCTTTCTGCGGCGGCGTTTCTCCGAAAAATCCCGCGATGCGTGGTTCACGGAGCTTCGCGAGAAAGAGATCTGCGCGACTCCCGTCTACGACATGGCCGAAGCGCTCGACGATCCGCACAATCGCGCGCGGGGGATGATCGTGGGACTTGAGCATCCGACCCTCGGGTCGGTAACGCAGGTGGGTGTCGCGCCGAAATTCTCCGAGACGCCCGGGTCCGTTCGCTCGCTCGCGCCGCGGCCCGGAGAGCATACCGAGGAGATCCTACGCGAGCTTGGCTACGGGGCCTCCGAGATTGCCGGCATCACGAGACCACCGGCAAGATGATGCACGACGAGTGCTCCGCGTCGTGGAGCACCTCCTGGTCGATCCGCCGAAGATCGGTCTCGCGGGCGAGAAGCGAGGACTTCCCCGTGCCGGGGTTGCGGTCGTACTTCGGAAAGTCGCTTCCCGCGACTTCGAGCCGAATGCGATGGCCGGCGCGGAACACGTGAGCGACCGCGAGGAGATCGACCTCGATTGCAGCGATCTCTCCCGGCACGAGGGGATCCTCTCGATCGCGCCCGTTCCGAAAGCGTGCCCGCAGAATGCCCTCGGCGATCGGCACGCAGTAGCCGGACGGCTCGACGTCCACGAGCTTCGCCACGAAATCCGCATCGGGAGCGTTCGCGCGTACTAGGAGCGTCGCGCTGACGGGTCCCGCGATCGTAAGCGACACGTCGAGCGGCGCTGTGGTGTATACGAGAACGTCGTCGCGCTCCTCGACCCTCGAACGGTCCTGCACGCCGGGCGCGCACACTCCTGGAATCATGTTGCGTCCGCCGAGAGTCGGAACCGGATCGCGGGGATCGTGCGTGAAGCGATCCGGCGGCTCTTCGCCGGGAGGATCGTGCGAAAGCAAGCCGTCTCCGTGCCGTGAGCGGGCGCCACCGCTGCCGCGCAGATAGAAAGGAATACGGCGGTGCGGCGGCGGCCACGCGTCGGCCTCGCGCCACTCGTTCGCGCCGAGAACAAAGTATCGCACGCGCTTCGCCGAAGGCGCGCCGGTATCACGTCCGGCGACGAAGCGGTCGAACCAGTCGAAGCAGAGCGGCGCGGCGATCGTCGGGCCGCCTACGGCGGCCGGCCCGAACTCACGCTCGCCCGCGCTCGACTTGCGCACGCCGAGGTAGGCCATGTGCTCCCAGGGTCCGATGACGAGCCGGTGCTCTTCGCGCACGCGTGCGTCCGGATGTTGAGCAAGCGCGTGCTCGAGATCGAGATGCCCGCGCAAGAAGCCGTCGTACCAGGCCGCGATGTGAAGAATCGGCACGCGGATCTTGTCCGCGTTGGCGATCACGTCGATCGTCTTCCAGGTGTCGTCGTAGCGTTCGTGGGAGGTCCAGCTGCGCCAGTGCGGAGCGATGGGGCCTTCGAATAGCGGGTGGTCGACGAGGGGCAGCGTGCGGAAGGCGCTCATGGGATCAAGCATCGCGCGCGTGAGCCGCCCGGCGGCTTCGGCGATTCCTGCCTCGTCGAGACCGACGCGGGCGAGCGCGTCCCACGCCTGATGCAGGGCGTACCAGAGGCCAAACCCGAGCTCGAACGCACCTCCGGAGTAGACCCAGCCCTCGTGATAGTTCGCGCCCGTCATGTACGCGACACATGCGACAAGGTGCGGTGGCGAATGAATCGCCGCCTGAAGTGCGGTAACGCCGTTGTACGACGATCCGTAGATTCCGACGCGTCCGTCACTCCACGGCTGCGCCGCGGCCCACTCCACGCTGTCGTGGCCGTCCGGGCCCTCGACGACGAACGGGATCCACTCGCCCTCGGAGGCGAACCGCCCCCGACAGTCCTGCACGACGACGACATAGCCGCGCTCGACGGCGTCAAACGGGGAGAACATCAGCGTCGCCACGGGCCAGAGATCACCCTTGTTGTACGGCGTTCGCTGCAGGAGGACGGGGTAGCGGCCAGCAGCCGCCGGCCGATAGACGTCGGTGGAGAGGCGCACTCCGTCCCGCATCGGAACGAGAAGGCCACGCTCTACGACGATCGACGTGCTCATGGTTCCCCGCCCGAAGCGTCAGCCCGTGAGATCCTCGAACACGGCGATCGCCTCTTCCACCATGTCGAAGACGATCTGACGCGCCGGCTTCATCTCTTTCACGAAGCCGACTCCCTGTCCCGCCGCCTCGGTCATGAAGTTCTCGAGGTTCCAATCGATCGCCGACTGCTTCACCTCTCCGAAGAGAAGGAGCTGGTACGGTGCAGGCGCGGGAGGCGGCGCGTTCGGGCTCTCCCATTCCTTGTGCCACTGGCTCTTCAGGGTACGCATCGTGAAGCCGGAGATGCACGCGGAGAACGAGGTGTCCTCAGCTGTCGCGGCGAAGATCTTCTCCTTGATGACCATGGGAACGTCGGACTCGCGAGACGCGAGCCAGACCGTTCCTGTCCAAACGCCTGAGGCGCCGAGCGCGAGCGCCGCGGCAAGGTGACGGCCGGTCGTCACGCCTCCAGCCGCGATGACGGGTGTATTGCCGGCGATCGCGGCAACCTCCGCAACGATCGAAAACGTCCCGATCTTGCCCGTGTGACCTGCCGCGTCCGTGCCCTGCGCGATGATCGCATCGACGCCGGCGTCGAGCTCGCGCTTGGCCTGCCGCAGCTTTCCGACGAGACCCCAGACCTGCATGCCACGCGCGTGAGCGGCCTCGAGCACGAATGCCGGGTTTCCGAGGCCCGACGCGAGAACCGGCACCTTCTCGTCGAGGACGACCTCGAGCTGCTTGCGCGGCGTTTCTTTCGTGATCCATCCGAGCTGGAAGATCTCGGGCGTCTTCTTCGGGGCCGGAATCTTGTGGCGGCGCTTGATGTCTTCCGCGAATTCGCGCTGCGGCTTCGGAATCTGCGCGAGTAGTTCGTCGATCGATCCCACGTTGGGAACGGACGCGGGGAAGACGAGGTCGATGCCGAACGGCTTGCCTCCGATGCGCTCGCGTAGCCATTTGATGTCCGCCGCGATCTCGTCGGGGGTGTGTTGCGTCTGCCCCATCACGGCGAAGCCACCGGCGTTGATGACCGCCGCGGCGACGTCCTTGCAGTGGGTGAACGCGATGATCGGGTACTCGATTCCGAGCGAGTCGCAGAGCTTCGTGTGGAGCGGGTTCTTGTTCACGGTCGGTGCGTCCTCGCCGTCCTCGTGGGGGTGGAATGGCCGGCGGGTCTGATCCGGCACGATCGCAGTTCAATTTCGAGACGATCCGTACTATAATACCCGAACCGCAGCGAAGAGGCGAACGCAATGGCGCAGGGAGCACTCGCGGGGATTCGCGTGATCGAGCTCGGAGAAGGCGTCTCCGCGCCTTTCTGCGCGCGCCTTTTCGCCGACTACGGCGCCGATGTGATCAAGGTCGAGCCCTCCGGCGGAGACGTCGCGAGACGGCTTGGCCCGTTTCCCGGCGACGTTGCGCATCCGGAGAAGAGCGGGCTGTTCTTCTTTCTCAATACGAGCAAGCGGAGCGTCGAGTTCGATCTCGGCAGCCCACACGGTCGCGCAACGCTGCTCGCGCTGGTCGCCTCGGCGGATCTCGTGGTCGAGAACCTTCCCTCCTCGGGCCTTCGCGCCTGGGGGCTAGATCCCGCCGCAATTATCGACGCGCACCCCGGGCTGGTTTGGATTTCGATCACTCCGTATGGTCGCACGGGCCCGTACGCCGGATGGCACGCTCGTGACCTGAACGCCTATCACCTCTCCGCAGCGGGCCACCGCTACTGCGGGCGGCCCGGCGAGCCGCCGCTGCAGCACGGCACGTTCAGCGCGGAGTTTTTCGGCGCATACGTAGCGGCAGCCTGGGGGCTCGGAGCGATCCTCGGCCGAGAGAAGACCGGCGGCGGGGTTCTCGACGTCTCGTGTGCCGAGGCCATCGCAGCGATCTTCGTTGGGGCGCAAAATATTGGCGCCCTCGCGCAGGACGGAAAGTGGGAACGAAGAAGCGGCATCGGCATGCGGCTCGGCGCTCCCGCGACGATCCTTCCGTGCAAGGATGGCTACGTCTGGATGCTCGCGCTCGAGGCCGGGCAGTGGAACGGTCTGCGGCGGGCCATGGGCAACCCGGAGTGGGCAGAGCCCGAGATGTGGCAGGACATGTTTGCGCGCGCACACGATGCGGACGTTCTCTATCCGCTCATCGAGGACTGGACCCGCGAGCACACCAAGCAGGAGGTCATGGACCTCTGCCAATCGAATGGATGCCCGACGACGGCACTCTTCACCGTCGGAGAGATGGCGGAGCTTCCGCACCTTCGCGAGCGTGGATTCTGGCACACACTTTCGCATCCGGCGCTCGGCAGTGTTCGCACGATGGGCCCGCCTGTCCGGCTTCCCGCCTGCCCAGGAGGCCCGTCGCGCCCCGCACCGCTCCTCGACGAGCATCGCGTCGAGGTGCTGCGAGAGGTGTCTGACAGCGGGAAGCGTCGAGCGATGCCGCCGGTTGCCTCCCGATCGCTCCCGCTCGCGGGCATTCGCGTAGCGAACTTCGGCTGGGGATGGCTCGGGCCCGTGGCCGGCCAGACGCTCGCGTGGCTCGGCGCCGAGGTCTACAAGATCGAGTCGCGCGCACGGATCGACCTGAACCGCACGCTCCCGCCTTTCGGCGGCGGCGTGCGCGACCCGGACCGGAGCCTCCAGAACCACGCTGGCTGGGCAGGAAACGGCAGCGTCGCGATCGACCTCAAGAAGCCCGAGGGGCAGGCTCTCGCGCGCAGGCTCGTCGGCTGCTGCGACGTCGCGATCGAGAACTTCGGCCCGGGTGTCATGGAGAGGCTCGGCCTCGGCTACGAAAAACTGCGCGCGGTGCGGCCGGACGTGATTCTCGCGTCGATGCCTGCGGCCGGGCTCACGGGCTCCATGAAGAGCATCCGCACCTACGGCATGAGCCTCTCGAGCATCACGGGGCTCGACTCGCTCACGGGCTATCTCGACGGGCCGCCGATTCCCGTCGAGAACGCCTTCGCCGACCCGCTGGGCGGGATCATCGGCGCCTTCGGCATCCTGCTCGCGCTCGCATACCGCGTGCGGACGGGCGAGGGGCAGCACGTGGACTTCTCGCAGCAGGAAGGAATCGTGCAGCTCGTGGGGCCGGCGTTCATGGACTACGTGATGAACGGGCGCGTCTCGGGCCCGCTGGGCAATCGACATCCGCTCGGGGCCGGTGCGCCACACGGAGTCTTCCCGTGCGCGGGGGACGACCGCTGGATCTCGATCGCCGCGGTCACAGACGACGAGTGGCAGGGTCTCGTGCGCGCGATGGGCGAGCCCGCGTGGGCGTGTGATGCCGTCCTCAAAACCGCTGCGGGGCGCGTGGCGCGAATCGACGATGTGCACGAGAAGCTGGCTGCGTGGACGAAGGGCTTCGACGATCGTGAGCTCGCGACGCAGCTTCAGGAGCACGGCGTCCCCGCGGCACCGGTTTCGAGCATCGCAGACTTGCTGCTCGACCCTCAATTCCGTGCGCGCGGGACGTTCGTCGAGGTCGAGCACCCGCTTGGATTTCGCGAGACGATCTACGGTCGGTACGTGAAGGCGACGGGGTTCTCCGTGGACGTGCGGCCGGGTCCGCGAATCGGGCAGGACAACGAGGCGGTCTTCCGCGAGATCGTCGGGCTCTCGGACGCCGAGTACCGAAAGCTCGTCGAAGAGAAGGTGATCTACTAGATGCCGTCGCTTCGCGGACAGGCCTGCATCGTCGGGATCGGACACACCGAGTACCGGAGGGCGAAAGCGCCGGAGGGCACGAATCTCACGCTCGAGCTGCGGGCGGCCGAGGCCGCGATCGAGGACGCCGGGCTTCAGCCGCGCGAGATCGACGGCATTCTGCCCTTCTTCGGGCTCGACAACGCGGAGGAATTCGCGGTGCACTTCGGCATCGCGGATCTTCGCTTCCAGATGACCTCGCACCTCGGGGGCGCGGCGCCCGGCGCGTCGATCGCAACCGCCGCGATGGCCGTCACGAACGGATTGGCGAGTCAAGTGCTCATTCCCGGCGGCTGGTGGGGCTACGCCGGCCGTCGCGTACGCGAGGTCGTCGTGCAGGACGTCTCCGCGATGTCCGGCGGGGCCAACGCCCGCGACTACTACTTTCCGTACGGGCTCACAGCGCCTGTGCAATGGTTCTCGATGCTGGCGCGGCTGCACATGAACGTGTTCGGCACGAAACCAGAACACCTAGGAGCCGTGGCGGTCGCGTGCCGCGCACATGCCCAGAAGAATCCGAACGCGCTGATGCGTGGCAAACCCATCTCGCTGGACGACTACCTGGCGTCACCGATGATCTCCGACCCGTATCGCCTGCTCGACTGTTCTCTCGAGGCGGATGGAGCAGCGGCGTTCGTCGTGACGACCGCCGAGCGTGCGCGCGATCTTCGGGGCAAGGCGGTGCCGATCGTCGGCTTCGGGCAGGGCCAGCCCTTTCCGGCCGATGACATCGTGACGCGCGCGGATCCCTTCGAGCTCGGCGTCACGCACGCGACCTCTCGAGCGTTCGAGATGGCGGGGATCACCCATGCCGACGTAGACTTCGCCGAGATCTACGACCCGTTCACGTTCCAGGTGATACAGCAGCTCGAGGAGATGGGCTTCTGCAAGCGGGGCGAGGGCGGGCCCTTCGTCGAAGGCGGGCGCATCGAGATGGGTGGCGAGCTTCCGGTCAACACGCACGGCGGTCTGCTCTCGGAGGCGCACGTGCTCGGCATGAACCACTTCGTCGAAGCCGTGCAACAGCTTCGTGGAGAGGCGGGCGAGCGACAAGTGCACGATGCGAGGATCGGAATCGTGACTGGATTTGGAGACTTCGGCGACGGCAGCGTCGTCGTTCTCGGGAGGGCCTCGTGAGCTTGACCTCGAGGCCTGTCCCCGTTCTCCGCCACCTGGCCGCTGAGTTCTACGCGCACTGCAGGAGCGGGGAGCTTCGCTTCCAGCGCTGCACGAAGTGCGGTGCCTGGCGGCACGTGCCCCGCCAGACCTGCGCGAAGTGCGGCTCGTGGGACTGGGAATGGACGCGATCCAGTGGGCGGGGGAGGGTGTTCACGTGGACGGTCGTGCGACGGCCGATGCACCCGGCGTTTGCGAACGATGCGCCGTACGCGCCCGTCGTGATCGAGATGGAGGAGGGCGTTCGGATCGTGAGCCAGGTCGTCGACTGTCCGCCCGACGAGCTTCGCAAGGGGATGAGCGTCGAAGTTACGTTCGATGCGGTCATGCCTGAGGTGACGCTGCCGAAATTTCGTCGTGCGAGCGGTGAGGGGAGATCCGCGTGAGCGAGAAGGCGGACTTTCTTTACGAGAAGAACGGCGCGATCGCGGTCATGACGTGGAACCGTCCGGAGAAGCGCAACTGCTTCACGCCGGAGATGATCGACGCCTACTACGCCGCGCTTGACGACTTTTCTGCCGACCCGAGTCTTCTGGTCGCGATCGTCGCGGGAACGGGCGAGAAGGCATGGTGCGCGGGCGGCGATCTCGAGACGATGATTCCGGCGGTCACCTCCGGCCGCTACAAGATCAACGAAGACCCCAACAAGCGCATCTACAGCGACATCTGGAAGCCGATCATTTGCGCGGTAAATGGCTTCGCAACTCTCGAGCTCGTGCTCGGAACAGACCTCTGTGTCGCGGCCGAGAACGCGACCTTTGCGCTCGGCGAGGTGCGCTGGGGGATGATCGCGGCCGGAGGCTCCCACGTGCGGCTGCCACGCTCGGTTCCGTGGGCCGTTGCGATGGAGCTCCTGCTCACAGGCCGTCCGATCGACGCGAAGCGAGCGTATGATGTGGGCCTCGTGAACCGCGTGGTGCCGCTCGATCGCTTGATGCCGACGGCGATGGAGCTCGCGGAGCAGATCTGCGAGAACGGTCCGCTCGCGGTCCGAACGGCGAAGGAGATCGCGGTGCGCGCATGGAACCACGAACCGGCGTTCGTGCTCGAGAACGCGCTGTTTCAGCGGGTTCAGAAGTCCGAGGATGCGCAGGAAGGGCCGCGATCGTATCAGGAGCGGCGAAAGCCGCGCTTTCAAGGGCGGTAAGAGGCTGCGGTACGCCGCGCATAGCCACGGGAGGGGCTCTCGATGAGCGGACAG
>CAYGXT010000055.1:0-3005 GCA_964353695.1 uncultured Myxococcaceae bacterium | reverse complement strand
GAGCGGACAGAGCTGGGACCACACGATCGACTGGCTGGTCGTCGGAACGGGTGCGGGCGCGATGACGTCCGCGATCGTCGCGCACGACCTCGGCGCTACGACAATGCTCCTCGAGAAGGGGCCTCTCTACGGCGGATCGTCCGCGATGAGTGGCGGCGGGCTCTGGGTCCCGAACAACCATCTGATGGCGGGCGTCGGAATCACGGACAGCTACGACGACTCGCTCGCGTACCTCCTGGCCGTGACCGCCGGCTCCGTTGCGGAAAAGCGCCTGCGGGCGTACCTCGATCAGTCGCCGAAGATGGCGAAGTATCTCTGCGAGAAGACGCGCGTCGATCTCGTCTCGCTGCCCGAGTACCCCGACTACTACCCGAACGCACCCGGAAGCCGCCCGGGAGGACGCGCTCTCGAGCCGAAGGCTTTCCACTCGCGCAATCTCGGCGACGAGTTTCTGAAGATGCGAGAGACGGCGATTCAGGAGCTGATCATGGGCCGCGTCTCGATGACGGTTGCCGAGGCGAGGATTCTCTTCTGCAAGACGCCGGGCTGGGTCGCGCTCATGCTGCGGCTGATGGCAGGCTACTGGCTCGACCTTCCGTGGCGCTTTCGGAGTGCGCGCGATCGCAAGCTCGGAATGGGAAATGCGCTGGTCGGGATGCTGCGTGCGTCGCTTCTCGATCGAGGGGTTCCGCTCTGGCTCGACGCTCCCGCGCGCGAACTTGTCGTGGAAGACGGTCGCGTGGTGGGAGTCGTGGCCGAGCGCAATGGGCGCCCGATGCGAATCCGCGGGGCGAAAGGAGTCGTGCTCGGTGCGGGCGGCTTCGATGCGAGCCAGAGCATGCGCGAGAAGTACCTGCCGGGCCCCACGCGCGCCGAGTGGAGCGCCGCAAACCCGACGAGCACCGGCGATGCGATCGAGATGGGTCTTGCGGTTGGCGCCGCGATCGACCTCATGGACGACGCCTGGTGGAGCCCGACGACCGTCGTGCCCGGCGAGGCGCGCGCGCGGCTTCTCGTCATCGAGAAGTCGTTGCCCGGAACGATCATGGTCAACAAGAAGGGGCAGCGCTTCGTGAATGAGGCGCTTCCGTACAACGACGTCGTGAACGCGATGTACGCAAAGAACACTGCGGATGCAGCGACCGTTCCGTGCCAGCTCATCTTCGACGCCACGGCGCGCGCGAAGTACCCGCTGGGGCCGTTTCTGCCCGGCGCGCAGCAGCCCGACTGGGCGCTTCCGGGTCGGATCCGGCGAGAGTATCTGAAGAAGGCCGACACGATCGAAGCGCTTGCAACGCTCGTCGGGGTCGATCCGGCCGGCCTGCGCGCCACGGTCACACGGTTCAATGAGCAGGTGCGCAGCGGCAAGGATCTCGACTTCCACCGCGGCGAGACGGTCATCGAGACCTACTACGGCGACGCGAATACGAAGCCAAACCCGTGCCTCGCGCCCATCGAGAAGCCGCCTTATTACGCGATCGAGACCTACGCGGGCGACTTCGGGACGAAGGGGGGCCTCTGCGTGGATGAGAAGGCCCACGTGCTTCGCGAGAACGGGGACGTCATCCCCGGCCTCTACGCGATCGGCAACTGCTCTTCGGCGACGATGGGCCGCACCTACCCGGGCCCCGGCTCGACGCTCGGCCCCGCGACGACGTTCGGCTACGTCGCGGCGCACGACGCTTGTGGGAAGGGGTAGTGTCTAGGCCTGCTGCAGGGTCTCCACCAGCCGGCGGACCTGCCGGCGTTCCTCGTTGGTTTCGAGCGGGAGGCTCGTCGGAAGGTTGAGAGTCGTGAGGAGTCCGCCCCATTTCTCGCGCAGCGCATCGCCGAGCTCGGCCAGGGGGGCGATGGTCGCGAACTCGGCCGGCATCGCCTCCGGAATCAGCTTCGCCATGTCGTCCCAGCGACCCTCGAGCGAGAGTGCGTGGAGGCGCATGCCGAGGTCCTGCCAGCCGTGCAGCTCGAAGACGGGGTGGTACGTCCGGGTCGAGGCGTAGAAGGCGATGCGGCGTTGGTGGAGCCCCTTCTCCTCCTCGACCTCCGCTTTGTTTCGGCCCGTGACGATGATCGGCGCGTGGACGATCTCGACGTCGGTCAAGGGGCGCCCGGCTGCACGCGCCCCTTCGGCGACGGTCGGCAGCATCACCTCTCGCACGTACTTCGGCGTACAGACGGGATGTGCGAAGACACCGTCGCAAGCCTCTCCGGCCAGGCGTGACATGTACGGATTGAGCGCCGCGATCTGGATCGGGATATGCGGATGCTCGATCGGCTCGGGCGAGAAGACGGGCGGCAGCATCGAGAAGCGGTAGTGCTTTCCCTCGAACCAGCGCGGCGCCTCGGGGTGCTGGAAGGTCTGGAAGATCGCCCGCAGGCAGGCGACGTACTCGCGCATGCGCGGGCCGGGTGCACCGGTCCACGGTACGCCGTAACGCCGCTCGTTGTGTCCCTTCACCTGCGTTCCGAGCCCGAGGGTGAAGCGGCCGCGGGACAGACGCTGGAGGTCCCACGCCATCTGTGCGACGACCATAGGGGCGCGCGGGAACGCGATCGCTACCCCGGTCGAGAGCCGGACGCGTGTCGTATGCTCCGCGACGATCAGGAGCGGGAAGAAGGGGTCGTGGCCGGCCGTCTCCGACGAGAGTATGCCGTCGAGCCCGAGCTCCTCGATGCACCGAGCCCGCGCAGCAAGGCCTCCTATCCCGAGCTCTACGGGGTCGCTCGAGAAGCGATAGCTCTCGATCAGCGCAATTCCGACACGCACCGTATCGTATGATACGCTGGCCGCGGCGAAACAGCGAGGCTTTCTCTTCATGCGGGCGCGCGCTTCCTTCGACCATTTGCTGGCGCCGGGCCGCATCGGCCCGATCGAGCTCCGAAACCGCATCGTCATGTCCGCGATGGGGACGAACCTCGCCGAGAGGGACGGCCACGCGGGGGAGCGCCTCCAGCGCTACTACGAGGAGCGGGCGCGGGGGGGAGTCGGGATGGTCATCGTCGGG